>QQUJ01000018.1:390000-593868 GCA_008501635.1 Pseudomonadota bacterium | reverse complement strand
TCCAGCAGATGACGAAAATTGAGAATCGTCGTCTCGTCGGGAACCGGCTCACGCCCAAGGTCAATGCCGGCGAAAAGACACATGGAGCGAGATTCATACAACGCTTCCTCGGCGCCTGGATCCGACAGGTTGAACCAGTGTTGGAGGAAGTAGATGCGCAACATCCGTTCCAGTTCAATGGGGGGGCGCCCGTTTCCCGCTTTGGGGTAGTGGGGTTCGATGAGCTCACAAAGCTGATCCCATGGAACCACAGCATCCATCTCCGAGAGAAACTTCTCTCGCCGGGTTGGTTTTCGAAATTGCTCAAATTCCCCCGCGGCAAATGTTTGCTGTTTCATCGTTTTCTACCGGTTCCAAATAATGCGTGTATTGTCGCAAACTTTGGGACTTAATCAGAGATGCCTTCATATTTGTCCTTGGTTTAGGTTGTGGGTATTTCTTTTGTCTCGTGCGTTATTTGCCACACTCATGCCGATCTCCGAGACCCTGCACAGTCCTACTCGACTGTTTTTATTGGTCTGCCGTCACATAGAATGCGAGTGTTTTCTCTCTTCTCTTTCCAAGTAATCGTCCCACGGCATAGAACAGTCCCACGTAATATTGCCAATCCATAGCTACCCATCTCGTGAGTAATGAACCCGCCAAAAATAGCAAGTGCACTCTCCATTCCATCGCAGTATCCATATGTCTCCAGGTAAATATAAACTTGTTCCTGTTGGACACTATTTTTCTATTTGTGCGCGATCGGTGTGCGCCAATGGTCGAACTTAGTTGATGCCAAACGATCGCTTCTGGAAGATATTTGACTATCATCCCACTTTTAATCGCACGAACAGCTAAGTCACAATCCTCCCAATAGTAGGGCGTGAATATTTCGTCGAAACCATCAAGGATCCATAAGTCCGATGTCCTGCAGACAAAGCAGCATCCCAGCTTAGACAGCTCATATTTGTAGCCCTTGCCGGGGATCTCCTCGCGTGTCTTGAATTTGAAGAATCCCCTCTTAAAAAACATAAGCGTAGAACGCTCTATATTTAGCACTTTGCCGGGATCATCTATATAATTGACGATACTGCCCTTTACCGCAAACAGCTCGCCCTTTTCTAGTGCGCTGATACAAACTTCAAAATAGTTTTCCGCAAAAGTCACGTCAGTATTGCTTATGCAAGTGTACTTATATTTTGCTCGTGCTATACCGTTGTTGCAGGTAGTTGAAAACCCACGATTCACACTGCTCGCCACCACACTTATTTGCGGGTAGCAGGACTGCAGAAAAACAATGCTGTCGTCGGTGGACGAATCATCCACGACAATTATTTCCCACGGCATATCAACCTGATCCAACGCCTTTAGAATCGATGGAATATTCTTCTCCATCAGGTGTTTGCCATTGTAATTCGGGAGTACAACGCTTATGCCCGGCGGGAAGTTGTTTGATCTCAGCATCATCCGGGAATCAACTGGATCGATCGTAGTTCCGAGCGATCACTGATAAACAGACCGCCTGCATTAAAGCAAAATACATAATGAGCTGCGAATGTGCCGTCCAATTTTCCGTAAGTCCGAATACAGCAAAAACGACTGTGATCATTATACCCAGTACCGATCCTTGATTTGCTTCCGTACCGATGCTGGTCCGCCGATAGAAACGTAAGTACATCGTCAGGGGATACACAACCAATGCCGTCAGAAGACCCACAAGACCCACTATGCCAGTGGTGGCCAATGCTTCCAGATAGATGTTGTGTGCATAGCCATGTAGAACGCCAAGATCTGTTTCACCCCTGCTCATCTTCTCGGCGAGTTCATACTGATAATCGCCAACTCCAATACCCACGATAGGACTGCTCATCCACATTTCAAGCGCTGTTTTCCACATCAGCCACCGTTGACCCAAAGAAGTCTGCATACTGGTGCCACTTATTAACAGCTGAAAATCCGTGTATGCCTGAGCCAACCTCTCTATCACCAGATCCCTGACAAAAAAGAAAATTGCCGCCACTAATAGCCCGCCACTGGCAAGCGCCAGCGTACGCTTCCTCGCGTTTTCCGGCCGGTTCAACAGCAAAACAACGACGGCACCGAACATCAAACCAAGCCACGCACCCCGCGATGTTGAGAGCACCGCCGAAACAAGGCATAGAACACCCCCCCCGGCAGCAGCAATTCTTTCCCACCCATACTTCGCATTTAGAAGCCATGTGAGGGCTATCAGTGCGCTGGTCACCGCCATGCTGCCGAACATGATCTGGTTGTAGGGTCCTTTCGCAGCAGGATATCCAAGGACATAGACTTCGTAACTGGCCACCGCCATGAAACTTATCCCGGCGAGGGACGACCCCAGCAAGAGGTTTTGAACACGCGATTTCGATACAAGAAACATGTGATAAAAAACCGGAAGTAGCACTAACAGGAGTATTTTCCGGGTTTGTTTTAGCGACCCCTCCCAGTTATCCACGTATAGGTACGATGGCAATATGCACGCCAGGTAAACAAGCAGCAGGAGCGCGAATATTTTGATTTCGCGCTGCAGACCAATCTTCTTTCTGAGGAGATACCAAACACCCAGAATAAATAGCACCCAGTACGAAGTACTTACCCCGTGACGAAAGGCCGAAACAGTTTGAAACGCGAAAACAATAAAAACTACTAGATAATCCGGGTTGAATGCTCTTCTCAGTTGCAAGGGTCCCATTTCTTTGTTTCTCACGCCATCGTGAAGCTGACTTCGGGGCGTTGCTTGCGCTCCCGGTCAGACCGCCACTGCAAGGCAATGTAACAACCTTTTCCCATCGACACAGAAGACAAAACGCCCGGCTCAGCCCTTTTTATCATCCCTCTACGACCCGGCGATACTGGGAACTCGTTAAAACGCAGTCACAGTTTTAGTCATGCCGCATAGCCCCCATAACTTCGCTACCGTATAATGTCCGATCTCCCCTTCGACGACAGCGCTATGGCGGAAGAACCAGGACAAAAACCTCTGCAAGACCAAGACATACCCGACAAAATCGGTAAATACGAACTGGTCATGGCCATCGCCCGCGGCAGTATGGGTGCGGTCTACTTCGCTGACGACTCGTTCGGGAACCGTCCGGTGGCGATCAAGGTGGCCCATTCCAAGGTGTTGCAGGATAAGCAATACGGCAAGCTCTATCAAAGGATGTTTTTCAATGAGGCGCAGACGGCGGGGATGCTGCACCATCCGAGCATTCTGGAGATGTACGATGCCGGCGTCGAGGATGACTGCTTCTACATCGTAATGGAGTACGTGGAGGGGGGCGGCACGCTCAAAGGCCACATCAAGCCGGATACCCTGCTCCCCATCGAGAAAGTGATCGAAATCATTTTTCGCTGCGCACGGGCACTCGACTACGCTCACAGCAAAGGGGTCATTCACCGCGATATCAAGCCCAGCAACATCCTGCTGACCCCGGATATGGAGGTCAAGCTGGCGGATTTCAGCATCGCCTATGTCAACGAACCCGATATGACCCTTACCCAACCCATGGGTCTGGTGGGATCACCGCTCTATATGTCGCCCGAGCAGGTGCGCGAGGAGGAGCTCAATCATCAGACGGATCTCTTTTCCCTCGGTGTGGTGATGTACGAGATGCTGACCGGGAAGCACCCGTTTGCCGCCACCAGCTTTTCTCAGCTGATCCACAAGATCACCAATCAGGATCCAAGATCGCCGCGCCAGTTGCGACCAGACATCCCCGAACCGCTGGAGGCCATTGTGCTGAAGGCCATCGCCAAGGATCGCAAGGTGCGCTTTCAGACCGGGGCGGAGTTCGCCGCTGCGCTCAGCGATGCCTTCACCACCCTGGATCAACCCGAACAGGAGATCTCCAGCCAGGAAAAATTCCTTGCCGTTCGGGAGCTTAGGTTCTTTCGCGACTTTCCGGAGTCGGAAATCTGGGAGGTGATCCGGGCCAGTACCTGGATGGAGTTCGGCCCCGAGGAGGAGATCCTCATCGAGGGCGAGATCGACGAGGCTTTTTACATCATCACCACCGGCGAGGTTCAGGTAAAGAAAGGGAAATCGGTGATCGGCTCGCTCGGCCTGGGCGATTGCTTCGGCGAAATGGGCTATGTCGCCAAGACCAAACGCATCGCGAGCATCGTGGCCAATTCCGATGTGGCCGTCATGAAGGTCACCTCTACGCACATCGATCAGACCTCGCTGTCGTGCCAGCTCAACTTCCATAAGGTATTCTTGCGGACATTGATCGGACGCCTGTCGCGCGCCACCGAGCGCCTCGCTCAGACGGGCATCTAGACTCCCTGGGTTTCGGGCAAGGGTAACTATGCGACCAAACAGCTCCGCCATCGGTTTGCTCGCGCTCTGCGGCGTGCTTGCCACCTCGATCATCGTGCCCCTTTCGCAGCCCCACGCGCGTATCGAACCATCGCCCCCCGAGCGTTCCTCTTTCGACTACCTGCCTCTTTCTGCATCGGGTACAACGCTTCTGGAGCGCAAAGGAATCAACGTACTGGCGATCCATACGCGGTCCGCCGAAGAGCTGGATGCACTGTTCCAGGACCTGGACTTCAAGTGGCCGTTCGATGCCAGCGTGGAGATACCACCCCTCGAAGTGACGGCACTCCCCCTCGATCTCGATCAGCTCGATGTACGCAAGAAGAAATCGGTTTTCTTTCGTACCCTGCTCCCGTTGGTAGCCATGGAGAACCGCATCATTCGGGAGCAACGCGATTTCATCAAGCAAGCCTTTCGCGACGGGCCTTTGGCGCCCGACAGCAAGGTCGCGGCTGCCATCGAAGACATTGCAAAACATTATCGAGTCACGGGGGACCTGAATTCGCGTCTGTTTCGCGAATCCCTGATGCGACGCGTTGACGTGGTTCCTGCCGGGCTGGTATTGGCCCAGGCCGCCAACGAGAGCGGCTGGGGCACATCGCGTTTTGCGCAGAACGCCAACAACCTCTTTGGCGTCTGGACCTACAAGCGGCGGGCCGGCATGGCCCCCATCGACCGTGATGAAGGGGCGAAACATGCGGTCCGTGCTTATCCATCCCTGCGGCGGGCGGTGCGTTCCTACCTCTTCAATATCAATGTCGGCCATGCCTACCAGGAATTGCGCCAACTGCGGGCCGCGATGCGCCAGGCAGGTGAGCCGCTCGATGCCCACGAACTCGCGGCCGGACTGGTCCGCTACTCCAGTCGTGGCGAGGCCTACGTCGAGGAGATCCGTCGACTCATTCGTATCAACAAACTGAACGACATGGTCAATCTAAGATTGACCACGGCGGACAAACCTTAGTCCGGTTTCCGTCATGCCCCGACACGCATCGCCCGCCATCGGCTTCGTCAGCCTGGGCTGCCCCAAGGCACTGGTAGATTCGGAACGCATCATCACCCGACTGCGGGCTGAAGGTTACGGGATCGCCCCCAGCTACGAAGGGGCCGATCTGGTAATCATCAACACCTGCGGCTTTATCGATAGCGCAATCGAGGAATCCCTCGACACCATCGGCGAGGCGCTGGCGGAAAACGGACGAGTCATCGTCACCGGCTGCCTGGGCACCAACGCCGGACGTATCTGGGAAGCCTTTCCCCAGGTGCTGGCTGTCACCGGACCGCAGGCCTACGAGGAGGTGATGGCCGCCGTACACCAGCACCAACCGCCCCCCGAACACCCCCACGTGGCGCTGATCCCTGCGCAGGGCCTGAAGTTGACCCCGCGTCACTACGCCTATCTCAAGATCTCGGAGGGCTGCAATCACCGCTGTCGATTCTGCATCATCCCCCAGCTCAGGGGCGATCTGGTCAGTCGGCCCATCGGCGAGGTGATGAGTGAGGCGGAAGCTTTGGTCAACGCCGGCGTCAAAGAGCTGCTGATCATCGCCCAGGACACCAGCGCCTACGGCATGGATGTGCGTCACCGCAGCGGTTTCTGGAACGGGCGCCCCATCAAAACCCGCATGTTTGATTTGGCGCAGGCGCTGGGCAGTCTGGGGGTCTGGATCCGGCTGCACTACATCTATCCCTACCCGCATGTCGATGAACTATTGCCCTTGATGGCCGACGGCCAGATCCTGCCTTACCTGGATGTGCCGTTGCAGCACGCCAACGAGCGTATCCTGCGTTCGATGCGCCGCCCCGCCAACGAAGAGGATATGCTGGCTCGCATCGATCGATGGCGCGAAATCTGCCCCGACATCACGCTGCGCAGCACATTCATCGTCGGTTACCCCGGCGAAACCGACGCTGAATTCGATCAGCTTCTTGCCTTTTTGCGCAAGGCCAAGCTGGATCGCGTCGGCTGCTTTACCTACTCGCCCGTGGAAGGTGCTCCGGCCAACGATCTGTCCGATCCGGTACCCGAGGAGGTAAAGCTGGAACGGCAGGCCCGGTTGATGGAACTGCAGGCGGAGATCAGCCGCGACAGGCTGGCCACCAAACGAGATCGACGCCTGAGAGTGCTTGTGGACGAGGTCGCAGGAGAGCAGGCCTTCGGGCGCAGCACCGCCGACGCGCCGGAGGTGGACGGCACCGTGATAATCGAGCAGGGAAGCGACCTCAAACCAGGCGACTGGTGCGAAGTGCGGGTGGTGGACTCGGACGAGCACGATCTGTGGGCCGAGCTGTCGGAGCCGTAGGAGCGAATTCATTCGCGATCCCATCGCCCAAGCGTCGCCACACCCCTTTCGCGGTTGAAACCGCTCCTACAACAACCGCACGCTCCCCGTAGGAGCGAATTCATTCGCGATCCCATCGCCCGAGCGTTGCTACACCCCCTTCGCGGTTGAAACCGCTCCTACGACAACCGCGCATCCTGTAGGAGCAAATTCATTCGCGATCCTATCGTCCGTGCGTCGCCCACACCCCTTTCGCGGTTGAAACCGCTCCTACGACAACCGCACGCTCCCCGTAGGAGCGAATTCATTCGCGATCAATCCAGCCAGACAGCATCCCAATGGGGATACTCCGCCAACCTCTCAACCAATCCGGCCCGCAGCGGGTTGGCCACCACGTATCGCGCCAGCACCCGCAGGTCTTCGTCATCGCGCACACCGTGATCATGGAAGCTCTGTTGCCAGACACGACCACTGCGCCGCAGGCCCCCATTGATGCTGCGGGCCGATCTCCCCTTGAGTGACTTGATCAACTGCGCGAGCGAACAGGATCGCTCCAATATGAACAGCCAATGCAGGTGATCCGGCATCACCACCCAAGCCAAGGACCGAAGCCAGCCTGACTGCTCGTGGTAACGCATTTCGTGGATCAGAATGCGCGCGACACACAGGTCGCGAAAAATAGGATTTCGTTCGTGGGTGACCGTCGTAATCAGATAGGCATGATGCGGTAAAGACCACCGGCCACGTCGTAACGAACGATGACCGGGACCCGTGCCCCATGGTTTGACCGGCATATCGCTATCGCCCTCCTTGGCGAAAATTCATTTCTGATCGTAATACGGCACCGTATTACGGCATGCTCTTCGCGGTTGAAACCGCTCCTACACCACCGTATTGAAACCCTTCGCGGCTGAAGCCGCTCCTACAGGCGATGCCAGTGATTTGGTAGGGGCGATTTCAATCGCGATCCAGACCTACTGTTTCACCACCAACCACAGGTGGCTGTACCAGTAGAAACGTCCCTGGGGACCGGGAACCGTGCAATTGTAACGACTCCGTCCCTGAGCCAGGGCTGCGCGTGCGCGTACCGCGATCCTGGTGTACGCAGTATCGAGCCACTGCAACTCGGCAGGTTCTTGACCGGTTACATAGCAGCGCATCTCTTTCGCGCGCGGCAGGCGCTTCTCCAACTGCAGTTCCAGTCGGGGTGGATTCTCATTCGCGATAATGGGATTCCACGGTGTCGCCTGCCGTACGGGCAAGGCAAGACTGTCTGCCTTGTTCGCGAATTGCTCAATCGGCGCGAAAGCCTCCGCCATAGGAAACCGCGGCAGCGCTCTCGGGTCTGCGTAGCGACCCACCGCGCCGGAATGTTGACCAAACGCGACGTAACCGGAATCCCGTACCAGGTTGGCCAGCGGTTCGTCGTACTCACCGTAGGGATAGGCGAAGAGCTTCTCCTCTACACCCAGTTCCTCGCTCAGCCGCTGTTGCGCCCGGTCGAGCTCCCACTGCATGCGCTCGCGCCACTGGGAATCGGTTTCGCCTGTTTTTCGGCGCACCAGATAGTCGTGCGTGACGCCGTGATTGCCGTAGCTCACGCCATGCTCGCCCATCTCGCGCATCTGCTCCCATGTCATGAAACCGGCCAGGCGCTGGTCGACCGCCTGGGTGCTGACGAAGACGGTGAAGGGCCAGCCGCGCGCCTTAAGCCGCGGAAAGGCCTCGGTGTAGACAGAGAGATAGGCGTCGTCGACCGTGATCACCACGGTCCGATCCGGGATATCGCGGCCTTCGCGGTGATGCGCGACGACTCGGTCAAGCGGCCAGATTGCAAAGCCCTTGCGATCCAGATAATCGAGATGCGCCTCGAACTGTTCGAGGCGCACATTGGTGGAGGCGTGACGATCCTCGCCGAAGCGATGATAGAGAAAGACCACCGCGTCTGCTGACACCGATTCCGCCAGCAGTACCAGACCACTCAGGGCCACCAAGCCAAGCGCTTTCATCCACTTTCCTATCATGTTAACCGCTCGACTTTACCAACTGCCGGCGGGCACGCACCGCCTCCGCCAGTTCACCCAGCAGCATTTCGGTATCCTGCCAGCCCATGCAGGCATCGGTGACGCTCTGCCCGTAGATCAGTTCTTTGCCCGCCTCCACCGACTGGCTGCCCGCCACCAGATGGCTCTCCAGCATCACCCCGAAGATGCGCTGATCGCCGCGGGCGACCTGCATCGCCACCGCGCGCGCCACGTCGACCTGGCGATCCGGCCGTTTGCGGCTGTTGGCATGACTGCAATCGATCATGATGCGCGCCGGCAACCCCGCTGTCGCCAGCAGCGCCGCGGCATCGTCCACGCCGGCCGGATCGTAGTTCGGATGCGACCCCCCCCGCAGTATCACGTGGCAATCGTCGTTACCGGAGGTGGCAAAGATCGCCGAGTGCCCCTCTTTCGTCACCGAGAGGAAATGATGGGAGTGCGCCGCGGATCGAATGGCATCGACGGCAATCTGCACCGCACCCGCCGTACCGTTCTTGAAGCCCACCGGACACGACAGACCCGAAGCCAGTTCGCGGTGACCCTGGCTCTCCGTAGTACGCGCCCCGATCGCACCCCAGGCAATGAGGTCGGCCACATACTGGGGGCTGATCAGATCCAGGTATTCGGTGCCCGCCGGCAATCCCATGTCGGCCAGGTCCACCAGCAGGTGACGCGCCAAACGCAGCCCGTCGTTGATCTCGAAGCTGCCATCCAGATGCGGGTCATTGATCAAACCCTTCCAGCCGACGGTGGTCCGGGGCTTCTCGAAATAGACCCGCATAACAATGCACAGCTCTTTCCCGACTCGACCACGAACCTTGACCAGGCGCTGCGCATACTCCCGTGCCGCTTCGACATCGTGAATCGAACACGGCCCCACCACCACCACGAGGCGATCGTCCTCCGCGCGCAGAATACGATGGATATCACGTCGCCCCTGATAGACCGTCTCGGAAGCCTTCTCGGTAACGGGAAAGGCGCTGACAAGCTGCTCAGGCGCAGCCAGTTCTTTGAGTTCGCGAATTCGTAGATCGTCGGTTTGGTATTTCATAAATGCCTTTGAGTCGCACCGGGTGATACATGCAGTTGAACGAGCGGTGTAGTTTAACCGCAATTGCGGCGTCGCAACAAAGCCGGGCTGCCGAGGGGTGATGGGTTAGTGGGTACGCACAGGCGGATCACCGTTCCCACGGTGCCTGTCCCCAGGCTGGGTGACAAGTCAACAGGAGCATGCCTTGGCGCGACGCACCGCAGCTCACCGCTCGCGAAAGCTCTCCCTGGCGTACTGGATCAGCGGCGAGAGAAAATACTCTATCACGCGCCGTTTTCCGGTCTTGATCTCCACCGACGTCGCCATACCGGGGGCAAGCCTCACCTCGGCACCATCGACGTTGATTGTCGGCTTCGCCATCCTGACACGGGTCGAGTAGACCAGCCCACGTTGCTCGTCGTTCATCGCATCCCGTGAAACCGACGTCACCGTGGCCGGGATCGTCCCATACCGGGTATAGGGGAAGGTTTCTATTTTTACCTCCGCCGGCTGATTCGGCCTGACGAACCCGATGTCCTTGTTGTCAATCTGAGCTTCGATCTCCAAGGAATTATCGCGCGGTACAATGATCATCAACGGTTGCGCCGGCGTTACCACGCCACCCACGGTATGCACTGCCAGTTGCTGCACCGTGCCCTCCACCGGAGAGGTAAGGCGCATGAGCCGGGTGCGGGTTTCGGCCTTGATCAACTCCTGTTCCAGTGCCGCGGCCTGCCTTTCACCTTCGGTGATTGTGTCCAGCGTGATTCGGCTTGCCTCGGCAATTAGTTCCGCGCGTTGCCCACGAATTGCTCGCAGGGCCGCGCGAATTTCATTCAGACGGCTCCTCTGGCTGGCGAGATCGGCCTCCTGTTCGATGCGCACCCGCTCGTGTTCCAGTGCAACGTGGCTGGCAACGGCTTTGCGTTCCGCGAGGCGCCTGAAATCGTCTGCCAACTGCCGGGCGATTGGCGCCGTCCTTTCCAGTTTACCCACCAACTCCCGTGTTGAGCGTAGTTCAGCCTCGCGACGTGCTATTTCAGCCTCGATCCTTTTCAGTTTGGCGACGAACTCAGCAATCTGCCCCGCCAGCAACCTCCGTGCTTCAGCGAACACCGCATCGTCCACCCCCGCAGGACGTGCCAGCTCTTCCCCTCCCGCGGCGTCCACAGCCGTCATTCCACAGTTATCGCCGCCATCAGAAAACAGGCCGTACTGACGTTCCGGAAAGCTGGCCTCGGGAGCCGCGTGCGCCGAGATGTATGTGGTTCCAGCATTCTGTTCGCGACGGATAGCTGCCTTACACCCGGGGCGAATTGGTTGCCACGAAACGTACGGCTCGGCGTTCATAGTAACTGGGTGGGAAAGGCGTGCAAGAACTGCGAGTAACGCTTGCCCCCTTGCCACCTGCAGGCGCACAGCGCCCAAATCGTTCCGGATACGGGACTCGTCGGCACGCGCAACCGTTGCATCGAATTCAATCAGAATCTCCCCCACCCTTACCGATTGCCCATCGCTGACATGGATAGCCGTGACGACCGCGGTCTCAAAGGGCTGGAGGGTCTTGGTGCGACCACTGGGTACGATCCGCCCCTGAGCCGTGGCCACGACATCGATACGTCCGAAGCTCGCCCATAACAACGCAACAGCAGCGAAGGCAATGAGCATCCACATCGCCGCACGCGGCGCAGGGGAGATTGGTGTCTCCTGCAGGGCGAGCACGGCAGGCAGAAACTGCGCTTCGTGCGGCAGCCGTTCGATGGGTTTCATCTCACCCCGGCGACACCAGGCTAGCCGGAACGCCTCGACGTAGCGCCTCAGGACATCGCGGGTGACGCACCAGCGCAGACTGTTCATTCGCCTGCACTACCGGTTATCACTACTGCACAAACGGTCTTAAAGACACCTGTGTCGGTCTTTCCCGCACAGGCGGAAATCCAGTGAGTTGACGCAATCCGGTTGCCCTCTCGCCCCAGGGAGCGGGCAAGCTTTACGGGGGCATTGAAAAGCGAGGTGATAGACACTTCATCTAACCCGTCTGCAATCGGTGGAGTCGCGCGTAGTGCCCCGCCTCATGACGCAGCAGCTCAACGTGAGTACCCGACTCCACGATCTGTCCGTGATCCATCACCAGAATGCGGTTGGACTCGCGCACCGCAGAAAGTCTGTGCGCGATGACAATCACCGTGCGCCCACGACAGATCGCTTTCATATTGTTCTGGATAACTCGCTCGCTCTCGTAATCGAGCGCGCTGGTCGCTTCATCGAAGATCAAGATGCGCGGATTGGTCATCATCGCGCGGGCAATGGCGATGCGCTGACGCTGACCACCGGAGAGTGTCGAACCGTGCTCGCCGACCAAGGTGTCATAGCCCTCGGGCAGCTCCAGGATGAACTCATGGGCACCGGCCAGTTTCGCCGCTTGAATTACCGCTTCCAGCGGTGCCCCTGGATCAGCGAGGGCGATATTGTCGCGGATCGATCTGGTGAACAGCACGTTCTCCTGCAGCACCACGCCGATCTGCCGGCGCAGGGAACCGGAGTCGGCCAACGCCAGATCCATGCCGTCCACCAGCACGCGGCCGCGCTCAGGTACGTAAAGGCGTTGAATCAACTTGGTGAGCGTGCTCTTGCCCGAGCCGGAACGGCCGACGATGCCGATCACCTCGCCGGGTGCAATACCGAGTGAGATATTCTTCAGCACCTCCGGGCTTTCGGGCCGGTAGCGGAAGAACACCCCATCAAAGGTTACCCGTCCCGCCAACGGAGGCAGGGCACCCTTATTGCCAGCCACCTCGGTACGGGTGTTGAGAATATCGCCCAGGCGCTGCACAGAGATCCCGGTCTGTTGAAAATCGGTCCACAACTGCGCCAGGCGCATCACCGGCTGAGCCACCTGACCCGCGAGCATGTTGAAGGCGATAAGCTGACCCACGGTGAGCTGACCCTCGATAACCAGCTTGGCACCCAGATACAGAGTGGCCACCGTCACCAATTTGGAGATCAATGTCACCCCGCCGTTGGCCAGCGTTCCGACTGTTGCGGTTCTGAAACTCGACGCCACGTAGGCGGCGAGTTGATTGTCCCACTTGCGCGTCCAATGGGGCTCGACCGCCATGCTCTTTACGGTATCGATGCCGCTGATGGTCTCCACCAGAAAGGCCTGGTTCTCCGCGCCGCGATTGAACTTCTCGTGCAGGCGGGCGCGCAGAACGGGTGTGTAGATCAGCGAAAGCAGGACATACATGGGCAGCGAGAGCACCACGATCAGCGTCAACCAGCCGCTGTAGAGAAACATCACGGCGATGAACACGACAGAAAAGAGCAGGTCCAGCACCAGAGTGACCGCGTTACCGGTGAGAAACGAGCGGATGTTCTCCAGTTCACGCACCCGCGCCACCGAGTCACCCACGCGCCGGGCCTGGAAATAGGCCAGCGGCAGATCGAGCAAATGACGGAACAGTCGAGCTCCCAGCTCCACGTCGATGCGGCTTGTGGTATGGGCGAACACGTAGCTGCGCAGCGCCGTGAGCGTGACCTCGAAAAGCACCACCACGGTGAGTCCGACCGCGATCACATCCAGCGTAGTAAAGCCGCGATGCACCAGCACCTTGTCCATCACCACCTGAAAGAACAGAGGAGTAACAAGCGCAAAGAGTTGCAGCACGAAGGAGACCAGCAGCGCCTCGCCGAGGAGCCTGCGGTATTTCACGATCGCCGGTATGAACCAGGTGAAATCGAACCTGGCCAGCTCTCCGGCCAACGACGCGCGCGAGGCGAACAGGATCAGCTCGCCGCTCCAGCGATCCTGCAAGTCAGGCAGGCTGAGTGTCTCGGGGCGCCCCGCGAGCGGAGACTGGATCAGCGCCTGATCGGCGTCGACCCGGGCCAGGAGGAAAAACT
This sequence comes from Pseudomonadota bacterium, assembly GCA_008501635.1. Taxonomy (NCBI): domain Bacteria; kingdom Pseudomonadati; phylum Pseudomonadota; species Pseudomonadota bacterium. The sequence continues at coordinate 580,287 of QQUJ01000018.1, read as the reverse complement.
CGGGCGTACCCCCAACCTTTTCTCCGACCGCCATGGCAGGCAACGGTGTTCTGCCGAGCCGGGTTACATCGGTTTTGACCGCTTTGGCCTTAAGCCCCAGTTTCCGCGCGGCGAGCAGGATATCGGCAGTACGAAACGGCTCGCCATCCACAGCGAATTCGTGTGCCAGTTGAGCGGGGTCGGCCGCCACGCCGTGCAGCCGGGCCATCATCACCAAACAGGTGAGGCCGGCGTCCGGTTTCGTTACCGGAGCGGCAATCCGGTCCGTCGGCGGTTCGACAAGATTCAACTCGTTTTTTGTATGCGTCCCTGGGGCCATGCCTTCCCTGCCATCCGTGGTTCTTTCACTCGCGATCCCCCTGCGGTCGATTCACCGGGTTTTCGCGATTGAAATGGCTACTGCTTGATGATCCTCTCCATAAAAGCGAATCGATTCATGATCATCTCCCGGCAGCCATTCCGGGCGGGTGAACTACTGCCAGTTAGCGGCAATGACCGGACTGAGCGCGGTTTGGTACTCGGGCGGTAACGTGGTCTGGCCCGCCGCCGGCGGTGAGAAGGCGGCCATCGCACTCACCAGGGCGTCGACCTGACTGCTCAACAGAGTGTGGCCATCGGCGGTATGGAACGCCTCGACCTGCATCCTCGAAGAGAGATACCAGCCGGTCACGCCGATCCGGTCGTCCGTGCCAATAATGCCAATGTTCAGATCGAGTCCGTTGCGCTCGAACCAAAGCTGTTCGGCACCAACGTCCGTGCCGAAAAGCAGCGCATCGGTATCACTGCCCAATAGGTCGAACTCGACAATCCGGTCGTGCCCCCCACCGCGTCCGAAACGATAACGATCGCCACCCAAACCTCCGGTGAGGAGATCGTTGCCGGTTCCGCCATCCAGGATATCGTCACTGCGCCCACCGATCAGGGTATCGTGGCCGGCACCTCCTTTGATCAGCGCCGCGTTGTTTCCGCCCCAGAGGAAATTGTTGCCGGCATCACCTTCCACCAACGGCAAGCCCGGTTGGACCTCCAGGGTAAAGGTCTGACTGGCCACGGCACCTGCCTGATCCGTCACTGTGACGCGCAGAGAAAACCCGCCCGCCTGATCGAGGGGTGGCGTACCGCTCAAGGTATGGGTTGCCGCATCGAAACTCAGCCAGTTGGGCAACGGTTGGCCGTCTGCCCGGATCACTTCATAGGTCAACGCGTCACCGGGATCTTCGTCCACGAAACTGTCCGCGGGCAGACTGAAACTCCACGGATCGCCTCCCCGGGCCTGCTGATCGGAAATGGTCACGTCCGCCACTGGTGCGTCGTTGACGTTCAGCACATCGAGCGTCAGATCCTGGGACGCGCTGGCTCCGCTCGGATCGCTGGCGGTGATGCGGAGGGCCAGCCCACCGACATCGCCCTGTGCCGGCGTGCCGGACAGGGTACCGGTGGCGGCATCGAAGTCCAGCCAGTCGGGAAGCGCACCGCCGTCGGTCAGCGCCGCCGTCAACGTCAATGCTTCGCCGTCTTCGTCGTTGAAGGTGTCGGCTGGAACGACAAAGGCAAAGGTCTCGTCCTCGTTGATGGACAGCGATGCGGGCAGCGGCGCGTTCGCCGCCGGTGCATCGTTGACGTTCTGCACATCGAGCGTCAATTCCTGAGACGCGCTGGCTCCACTCGGGTCGCTGGCGATTATGGTGATACCCAGACCTCCGACATCGCCCTGCGCCGGTGTACCGGTCAGCATTCCAGTGGCGGCATCGAAGTTCAGCCATCCGGGCAGCGTGCCTCCGTCGGTCAGGGTTGCCGCCAGCGTCAAAGTGTCGCCATCCTCGTCGATGAATGCATCGCTCGGGATGGTGAACTGGAAGGCTTCGTCCTCCCGCACGGTGAGGGACTCAGGCAGCGCAGCACCGACAACCGGTGCAACGTTTATTGGCCGACCGTCGAGCAATGCCGCGATATCTTCGCGATCCCACACGGTTCCGTCGGCGAACTCGACACGCGTCAGTTGATTGATCACGGCATCGCCCCAGTGTTCGAACTCCACGGCATCCTGTCCGTTTGTGTGCTGGAAGATAAGATGATTCTCCAGACACAGAACTTCGATATCCGATGCCGCAATTGAGCTGCCAAAGCGCAGGATATCGCTGCCGGCCAGCAACTGCTCCATGAGCCCTGATTCCACCGCCTCGGCGTCGTCCCAGTTTCCGAGCGCCTCATCATGGAACAGATCGGTAATGCGGTCATACCCGTCACCCACATCGAACAGAAACAGATCCGATCCGGCAGTGGCCCAGATACTGTCATTGCCCCCACCACCCTGATAAATATTGCCTTCGTCGGAAAGGTCTGTAACGAATCGACGAAAATCCAGTGAAAAATCTTCTATGAGGGAGCTTCCGAGCAACACATCGCCGCTTTCGCTGCCGACGAGAACATCCCTTCCTTCGCCCCCCGCCAGCACGGCAATATCCGATACAGGACCGTCCACGCGTGACGAAGAGGGCCCTCCCAGGGATACCGCCGTCAGCACATCGTCACCGGCCCCTCCATACACGATACCGCTACCCGTCAGAACGTCCCCGTCCGAGTGTGCATCCAACTCGGGCGCAAAACCCGCAATGTCCAGCAGACCGGCAAACGCTATTCGGTGGCCATCGGCGAACTCCACATAGTCCAGACCAAGCCCCGCCCGCTGATCGCTGTGGGGCAGCACGATCGTGATCCCATCATTGTCGGTCCAGTTGATTGTGAAGGTCGCGTGCTCCGACCAGACACGCTCATTGGCGCTATCAGGCATGTACAAGCTCGAAGCCATGGTCGTACCGAGGGAATAGCTCAGATCGCTTTCGGTGACCCCCTCGGGCAGAACCAATGTATCCATTCCGGAATCCGGCGAGGCCTCCCAACCGTCCTCAAAAAGCGTATCCATCCCGGTCAGGCTCTGGATGCGATAAACATCGCCGCCCATGCCTCCAAACATAGAGTCATCGCCATCGCCGCCCATCAGCACATCCATGCCGATGCTGCCATAGAGTCGGTCGTCACCCTCATTGCCCCACAGCAGACTGCCGGGCATATATTCCGCGTCGACCCAATCGCTGCCAGGCACTGTCATGACACCGGAATTGGAGTAGACGTGCTTCGATGACTCCATAAGCCCGGCATCCAATGTGTCGTTGCCCGCACCTCCGTCGACCAGATTGAACGCGCCGTAGCCCGTATTGTGAAAGCGAAAGGTATCGTCTGCCTCCCCGAAGCGCACATCGACAATCTGCTGGACCGCTTCATAATCACGATATTTGTGCCGGACACCCAGCTCAACCTGAACGGCTTCGCCAAGGAAGGTGGTCGATGTGGCCGGTAGTGTGCGCTCGTACAGCGACTCTGTGGGTGTCTCTATCGTTGTGTCGATGGTCACGTGATAGGTCGAATGCAGTATCCCCGTGCCGTCGTCATCCTGGAACACAGCGACATTCTCCTTCTGGTACGCACCGTCCGCTTGCTGGTGATACCCATTGGCAAACAAGGCGGTGGAGTAGTACGCGTGAGCCCAATCGCTGAAGCCTTGATAAATCTGGGCAACCGTTCCCCCGATATCGAAACCGATCAAGCCGGAAGCAGCAGCCTGATCGAGCGTGAAACTGCCTCCCGCTGCATCTTCCAGCGCCCACGACTGGTCGCGTTCAAAAAAACCACGCAATACCGCGCCATCATTCGCACCCGGCAGACTGACAATCAGATCTTGCCCAATGCGCATGTACGACAACTCATCGAGCGTCACGCCCGGCAGTAATTCCAGAACCGATGACCCGCCTTGAGTTTCGTCGATTACATCGCGCCCCGATCCCGGGCCAATGCGGTAGCGATCCACGCCGTCACCTCCGAACAGGTGATCGTCGCCCGCGCCGCCTACAAGGATGTCGTTTCCCCCGTGGGCATGCAGATGATCATCGCCCGCGCTGCCGATCAGCGTGTCATCACCGCTTCCCAGCCAGGCCTCCCCGGGTTCGCTTAACGAGAACTCGTACGATTGCGTCATGTAGGTGCCGATCAACTCGGCGGGGGTCAGGCTCTGTGCGCCCAGTTGGTAGTTCTGAACCGCGCCCGCAATACCGCCTGCAATTTGCAGCGTACCACTCTGAGACAGATTGAGATTGAGTACGGCATTGCCGTCCGCACCGTAAGCGAGTGTCGCTTGCAACGCGGACGCATCGACTGCGCCGAGAACGATCGTGTCGCTGCGATCGCCATCGGTAATGACGTCGTTACCCGATCCGCTTTGAATGATGAAAGTATCCGCGCCGCTGCCTCCCGTGAGTACATTGTTCCCCGGACCACCCACCAGCACGTCATTGCCCGCGCCCCCGTTCAGCCGGTCGTTGCCGTCACCACCGTAGAGTTGATCGTCGCCGTTGCCGCCATACAGCTCGTCGTTACCCGTCCCGCCTTGCAACATGTCGTTGCCGCCATTTCCATACAAACGGTCGTCGCCCACACCACCATAGAGATGATCATCGGAACCCGCACTGTCGTTGCCGTTGTCGCCGTACAGCGTATCGTTCCCACTGCCGCCGTAGAGGGTGTCGCATCCGGAACCACCGTAGGCGGTATCGTTGTCGGCGCCCCCGTCTATATGGTCATTTCCCTGCTGCCCCAACAGCTCGTCGTCCCCCGCGCCTCCCAACAAGATATCTGCCCCATAGAAACCGGCTAACCGGTCATTGTCCGCGCCACCGAGCAATGTATCGTCCCCCGCGTTGCCGATCAGCAGATCATCGCCGCTGCCGCCCGAGAACCAGTTTGGCTCTGTATCCAATGTCTCTCTACGGATGCTGGTCAGAGTGTAAAAATCCGGCGACGAACCGGACTGGTAGCTGATCACCCCGCTCTGACCCGTGGTGGGTGCATAGGTGAAGGGCATCGCATGATGATCTGTTGAGATCCCACTGAACTCAGTTTGCGGCGGCAGCAGCCGGTAGGTGAAGTCCATCTCACTCTGCGAGTTGAGCGCCAGATCGGGATCACGGTCGATCGCGAATCGCCAGCCGGCATCCTGCCACACCAACTCATGGATGCTGGGGAAGGTAAGCCACCCGCCGCGATCGGTAATCTCTTCAATGTACTCGTGCGCATCGACCACCACATCGTCGCCCTCACCCGCATCCACGATGTCTTTGCCGAGGGCCGTGAAGATGGCATCGTTCCCGCTACCGCCTACAACGACATCGTCGCCCTCGTAGCTGACAATCCAGTCGTTGCCAGATCCGCCATTGATGCGGTCGTTACCATACAACGTCCCGATCCAATCGTTGCCACCCAATCCCTCGGCGGAGATGTCGTCATAGAGATGGGCATCCAGCTCATCCGGCGTGGAGAACAAGTACCCGTCGTAGCGTAGGTCGTTACTCTCGGTTCCGATCAGCTCATGCGGTTTTGGCAACGGCTGAACCTCATCGCTAAGCGTGATGCCCAGTCGACCGTTGCGAAAATGCTCGACCCGCAACTTACTATCGATGATCAGCGTACCGCCGTTGTCGAGATCACCATCGAGGGCATAGGTGTGCTCACCGTCGTTGCTTTGCCAGAGGTTCTCAGCAATCCGTGAGCCGCCGCTCAACGCCAACCCGTCAACGACTATGCTGCCCACACCGTCGATGTCGACAATGGTGTCGATACCATCACCGCGGTTGTAGATGTACCTGTCGTTGCCGGTGCCGCCTTCGAGGTAATCGTTGCCGCCATAGCCTTGCAGCGTGTCATTGCCACCACCACCGTAGAGGTGATCGACATAGGTACCGAACTCCCCCCCTCGAATATCCCGATCATCCCCCACGTCACCGAAGACGTACTTGGGATAGACCGTCGCGCCGCTCGCTGCGTTTGTGAGCGTCAACAGCTGCGTCTTGTCGCGGTACTGTCCCGCCAAGTCCCGGGTGGGCGCCGCATCCGCCGGGCCATCTGCAATCCACCAGGCGTTCTTCACCGCGAGGAACCTGGCGCGGTCTTCGAGGTACTGCCCGGTGAGCCTGCCGTGACCCGTCTGCGGATCGTACAAGTCCAGCTCGCCGTTCTGGTTGTGGGTTGTATAGTCAGCGCCGATCACGGCGAAGGGGTTGAGATGAACCAGGGCGTAGCGGTAGGCGATGTCGGTCTGGGCCAGATTGGCTGTCTGTGAGGCGTCACTGTTAACAAGCGAGTTCACCTGCAGGGTGGCTTCGGCCGGCAGCATCGTGCGCAGATTCGCAATGTTCTGGTAAAGCGTGTCACGGTCGTATTCGGTCGCCGGGTACTGCTGGCCGAACAACCCGCCAATCGCGGCTACTGTCGCTTCCAGAGTATTGGCATTTGAACTTGACACCGCGCGCAGGACATCGCTGACCATTTCAGTCTCAATTGTCGCCTGCATCCGCGAGAAAAGATTGTAGACGGCCAGGGCATCGGTGAGTGTCACTATGGAGTGGTTGTGTATGGGGTTGGCATTCGATTCGATCGAAATAGTAACCGGCTCCGCCACCGCGAGTCCGATTTCGGACACCGGATCCCAGGTTGCGACGATATTGTGGATCGGTGTCGTCTCCCCGCCAGACAAACCGCCATCTGGAGATAGCGCCGTCCAGACCTGCTCGGCCACGGTTTGGTTGCCGGTGAGACCGCCCAAACCTGGGGCATCGTAGAGGTACGCTTCATTCACAGAACCGCCGTATTGAATCGCCAATCCAGTGGCGAGAAACCCCCCCAATGAATGCCCGCTTACATCAAACCCATCGTGAAGCTTGCCGCCGTCAAGCCATTCATCGATTTTCGCTACAAGCGCCTTGTACTGATCCTGATGCTCCGGCGTGCCAAGTATTCCGATATCGATGACGTTCGTACCCAAATCCTGCATGTCCTGTGTGCCACGAATTGCGACGACCTGTTTGCCCGTCCCCACCTCTTCAAAAAGTGTTACCGACAATCCGTTCGAGTACTCGACCAGGTTCCCGGTCGGAATGCCGTATTCGTCGTATTCGGGGATCATCTCGCTGTGGTTGTACTGCTCCACAACGCGCCAATGTGACGCGAAGTTGGCGGCTTGGGTGGAGGACATACCGTCACCGTCTTGTTGTAAAGCTACGCGATAAGCATCGTCTGACATCTGTCCACTCAGGTTAGCATAGGCGCCAAACGCAAGCTCGGAGTGCTCGTAATACTGATTGATGGTGTTCATCAGAAGTTCCCTTTCTGAAAGATAGATGGCTCAAGGTACGGTTTCTCTGTTGGGTTAGGACAAGTGAAACTCGACGGGTGCCAAGGCCCAGGCAGATCACCACCACCTCTGCCGTAATACACCGATTCGCCTAACACTTTTCCGTCACTCTTTCGAACTATTTTCGTATAGTAACGCACCACTTTCGGGTTGCCTTGACGCAAGTAAGTGGTTGTCGACTCATAATAGTACTCATCGTTGGAAATCATACGGGTCTTTTCAGGAATTCGCAGGTTCTCCCACTTATCAAACCACTCCGTCGGTAACACCACCTGCTCATACACCTTCACCCCCCCGTCCTTGGCGCACAACTGCCTAACCTGCGCGTCATAGTAGACCTTCCGTCCCCCGCCATACCAAAACGACGCGGAAATCCAAACAATTACACCCACTATAAGCAGCGCAATTCGTGCTGACCGACCGCTTCTAGCACCACGTATAAACCGTGCCCCATATTTGATTCCCAACCACGTCACTATGATCCATCCGACTACGATGATTGCCGGCGAAATCAGAAACAAAAACCCAAGCAGTCCCTTCATGCCGCCTCCAGTTGCATAGCCGGTGGCGCGGCTTCTGCCTCGCGATACCCATTGTCAAACAGGGCGCCGGAGTAGTACGCGTGAGCCCAATCGCTGAAGCCTTGATGAATCTCGGCAACCGTTCCCCCGACATCGAAACCGATCAAGCCGGACGCAGTAGACTGATCGAGGTCGAAACTGCCTCCCGCTGCATCTTCCAGCGTCCACGTCTGCTCCCGTTCAGAAACCCGGGCCAGAGAGCAATTGTTTCTAATATTCGCCATTCAGTTACACCCCGTATTGAGCCATGCCTTCCTCAACACATGGTCGCCCCGGTTTTGTCTGACGTCCTGTTACCCGTTCTATTTTGTCCGTGAAGTGCGACCGCCCTAGTATCAGCTCATGATTTAGCGCTTCCCGGAGATCGTTGAGCATCTCATCATCCAAATGAGACGGAAACAATTCTCGATAGCCCCTGCATCTTTCAGATGGGGAACCGCCCAGGTCCTGGTAGATGCCATGGGGTGTTAGATACTCGTTTTCGAACTCCTGCACATTGAATCCACAGCTCGACCATCGGTACTCACCAGGATGTGACACCACTTGTGCTCGCACAGGATTGAGCTCAATGTAGCTCATGCATGTGGGCAGGTAATTGTCACTATCCACCAAACTTGCTTTGTAGCGACCATCCCACAAGGTTCTCATTCGACGGTAAGTCTTGTTTACGTAGCAAACATACCGCCGTCCTAGCGCCTGCATCGTTTGCCCAATACCCTGCGCATCATCTGGCGTTACCAACAAATGCACATGATCGGTCATCAATACGTAAGCATGGATTCGACAGCCATACTTTGCTGATGTCTCTTTGAGATCCTCGAGATAACGTCGATAGTCCTGTTCAGAGAAATAGCAGGGTTCCCTTTTGTTTTCTCGTTGAATGACATGCTGCGTGTGGTAGGGAAGATTGAAGCGCGGTTTCCTTGGCATGTATCACCTCCGTGTGATTTTTAATCTCCAACGAATCAGAGCTCTCGCATTAGCCTGTGCTTATATTTGCGAAAATTGCTCTCTGTCCCGGGTTTCTCCGACCCGGTTTCTCAATCGTCGGCTGTGGCGCGCGCACTCGGCGACCGCCAGCATAAGCAAAGAGTGGAGAGAGTGATGAAACTTGAGAGTGAGACTCGATGACATGCCATCCTGGCTCCTGTCGATTGGAATGTGAGCTTCCCTAGGCTTCCTGCCATACCCGCATTATTCGGGTGTGATTCGGTTTGTCAAGCTGCAAAGACGTGTCGATCGCGATCGGGGTGCTTTCGAGACCGCATATCTCGCGGGCTATAGCTGGATTATGAAAGCATGAATTCGCGAGTGCTGGACTCGTATGGCCAATGGATAAGTTTCAGGGGCTGCAGTTGACAGGATTTGGCGTGGTCCCGATAATGCTCGCCTTTCAAGCGCCCGTAGCTCAGTTGGATAGAGTACCTGGCTACGAACCAGGTGGTCGGAGGTTCGAATCCTTCCGGGCGCGCCAGCTTAAGGGGGACCCACTGTGGTCCCCTTTTCTATGTGGCCTTTGACACCAGCGCATTCGAACCTCCGACTCTCAATCAGACGGTTCGACCAGCGGGTGCAGCCCGCGCAGAACGCCGCGCAGTGGCGGCCCCGAAGGGGTGAGCCCGTTCAACGGGGGAATAATCCTTCCGGACGTATAAATTAAGGAACCGCTGATCCATCACCATGATCCTTGGCGGACCCTGCCTGCGATGGAGAGCGAAGTGAAGGCTGGTAGTCCCTGGTAGGTACCAGAGAGGGGTCGCAGCAGCCCGCGGGGGTGTCTGAATCCACCCCTGGTGTACCCCGCAACTCATAATGTAACTTTCAGCAGGCCGAAAAGCGCTTAGCCGCAAGGCATGGCTCGCTGGCAATCGACCAACCCGGTTGTCAGGCGGCCCGGTTTCCCGAGGGCCTACTCGGACGTCCCCTCGGGTTTCATGAGGGCCGCGACACATTTGATCGGAGTGTCGCTGGAACCTATCCCAAAATCCCCCGCGAGCTGTGCCGGTCGCTCGTGGTTTCAGCGCCCGGCGCGGTGATCGTGCTTAGGTCACTCCCAATGAGTGAGCTGCAACACCGCGCTGGAGCCGCGCGCACCCGGCCCCTGCGGGTTGGCCCCAGAGGCGCGCTGGCGGTGTTCTCAGCCTACCCAGCGCGCCTCTGGGGTACAACACAGCACGCGGGGGATTCTTAGATAGGTTCTAAATATGCGGCCATCGATTGGATTGACTAGTTCAACAACTGTCCGTTGCTCGAGTCGATTGGCAACATTTTGCCCACCGAAGTCGAAGAGGCGTATGATCATAAAAAGCAAGAATCAGCCAAAGTGGCCTGACTCAAGCATGACAGTCTCCGGAGAAACCGGAGCGATTCATTATTTCAATTACCGGCCCACTTGCTAGAGACTGAAATAACCACTGATGGGCCGAGATCTCACTCATTAAGGAATATGAGTCAGGAGGGCGAATGGATACTAGGGTGCGTGAATTGATTGACCTCGCTTCCGATGCGGCCTTCGCTATCGACCACCGCTGTCAAGTCACCGCTTGGAACCGACAGGCAGAACAGCTAATCGGCTACGCATTCCGCGAAGTGATCGACCGATCCTGCGGCGAAGTTTTGCAGGCGGTGCTACCCGGCGGCGAGCCCTTGTGTGTCAATAATTGTGAATTCTTCCGGTGTTTCCAGAGTTATCTGCCTTACGGTGTGCCGACCTGCCGCATACGCTGCAAGGATGGCAATTGGGTCACGGTAAGCATCTCGTCACTCGTCATATCAAAGCAGCTCCGGGAGTCGCACACCGGTTCGGTGGTGGCCATTGTTTTTCTGCACGAAAAAGAGCAAGAGCACATTCAGATGCTGCCGCGCGGAAAGCTCCAGGTCTCCACACTCGGAAGTTTTGGGCTGGCCGTGGGGGGGCGTGATGTCACGCTCCAAAAATGGAAACGTAAGCAGGCTGTGACACTACTGAAATTTCTCGTCACCCAGGTCGGTCGTCCGATCCACCGGGAACGTATTTTTGACTGCATATGGCCCAATATCGACGAAGGCCGCGGGTGGGATCGGCTTAAAGTGACGATGTGCTACTTGAGACGACAGTTGCGTACCACCGGCATGGGCGAAGGCATTCTAAAGACCGTCGGAAACGCCTACCTGCTCAGGCGTGACGCGGTTACGGTGGATGCGGAGACCTTTGAAACCCTGACCGCAGAAGGTTGGGCGCTACAGCGTCGACAGCAGTGGGACGAAGCACTACACCGCTACAACGAAGCCGAATCTCTCTACCGGGGCGACTACCTGGAAGAAGACGTCTACGCGGATTGGTGTGCCGAAGAGCGCGAGCGGCTGCGCGAACTCTACCTGGAAATGCTTGCCGACATGGCACAATGCTACACGGAATGTGGCCGCTACGCCGAGGCAGCACGGGTCTGCCGCACGGCCCTGGTTCGCGAGCCGTGCCGGGAAAGCGTTCACCGTACGCTCATGGAACACCTGGTTAGACTCGGTCGCCCAGATCAGGCCTTGGCCCAGTTTCACGCCTGCAAACGCATTTTGGCCCAGGAACTTGCTGTGGATCCGATGCCAGAGACACAGCACCTGTATCAGAATATCCTGGCGGGAAAGACAAATGTCAAAACCGCACAGTGCATCACCCCAAGGATTCACGTCAAACCGTAGGTTGGGCCGAGCATACGAAGCCCAACGATACCCGTAGCCAATTCCCGTAGCTTGAGCTGGGCCTTCGAAGCCCGACCTACCGTAAAATTAGGGGTCTAAAATCTGTTCCCTGATTGGTGGGAACCGCCCCTTTCTTTATCCAGCGCTGATACGCGGCAAATTAACTCTCTTTTACGGCGAGACGCCGCTCCCACCGGCGGTATTCACCGGGTGCCGGCCCCGAGTGTTACCGAATTGTCACCGACACGTGATACCAACGCTATATCCCGATATCCAAGCTCCAATGCTTGCGATGAGGCAATACCGTAGACATGGAAGAATTCAGGAAGGATGGCCGGTTAACGAGCGGTTTCAGGGTAGATCTCGCTTCGTGACGCCATTTCTACCGGGGTGTTAAAGCTATGAACGACGTTTATGGAGAAAGTGCGACTACCGAAGAACCTGCAAATAATGCGAAACAGCATTCAAATTGGGGTGCCGGGCTCTTTCTTGGTGTGCTGTTCGCGGTACTGGCGTTCTTTTGGTGGCTGCTCATTTATTCAGGCGGTGTCAGCGGACATCATGGATAGTCTGTTGAGTATCTTGAGGTCTCGTCAGATTCGGTGATTATCGGGTTTTTATTATTCAATTGCCAGAATACAGATGACTGAATCCGCACCGGGGACAGGGGGTATTAATTAAAATTTTATACGTAAATGACGTTTATTCATCATCAATCCGGCCAAGCGGGCGTGAGCCGGAATCCAGGTGTGGAAAGGACATTCTGGATTTCCGCTTTCGCGGGAATGGCAACCGCCACATATGACGATTGTCATTTATGTTTGAGTCTCAATAGTTAAGGAACCCCTGATCAAGTCTGTTCAGATGAGAGTGTTGTTCAGAGGCGGTGAGGTCAAGGCGGAAAGTGCAGCTAATAGCCCGCTATTGCCAAGCTTTACAACACCGAAATCGTCGCTTCCGGGCAACAGAATCACTGGGCACGGTTTAATCAGAGGTTCCTTAACACGGATGATGTTTTAACTGACTTCCAGGTTGTGGCTGAACCGTCTGCGGGGGGGGTATGGGCGCAAAAAATAATGCACGGAAATCAAGCAACGTAATGACCTGGGTAATCGCGATCGTCATCACGCTAGCGGTGTTTTATGGTTTGGACCATTTCATTATGGGCATCCAGGGTCTGCCTCTTAACTGGAATCTGACCCCGGCGCAGTAACAATTACCCCCTAATTACTGTGAAACGACTAAGGCAAAAAGGGTGAGTTCGATCTTATATTACCCCTCGCTACGGGCATGGCGTGCTGTGCTGCTCGTCCTGATGATGGCAATTGTCGGGCTGAATGGTGACGGGTTTCTACCGGCCGCTGCGGCTGCCGAGGTCGACGCAAAGGCGCACGATGCTGCCGTCGACAAAGACGAAATCCGCGAAGAAACCAGGGCGGCCTTAATCCCCGCGCCAAAACCCAAACGCTCGAATTATCCAAACATTGGCGTGAGCAGCCGCACCATTGTCTGGGTTGTCGCCCAGATGCATCTGTTTTTTGGCGCACTGGTGCTGGCGGTTCCCATCTTCGTACTGGTCATCGAATTCATCGGTTTCAAGACCAACGATGATCGTTACGACGATATGGCCCATGAGTTTATGAAGATCAGCCTTACCGCATACGCTATAACGGCGTTGTTCGGCGGCGCCCTGGCGCTGTGCCTGTTTTTGCTCTATCCCGATTTTATGAACTATATGATGCGGGTGTTCGGCTCGCAGATGCTGGTCTATGCGGTTTTGTTCTTTCTCGAGAGCATGCTGCTGTATATCTACTACTACGGATGGGATGCCCTGCGCTACGGCAATAGCAAGTGGGTCCACTTGACCTTGGGACTACTGCTAAACGCCGTCGGCACCACACTGCTGGTGGTCGCCAATTCCTGGACAACCTTTATGATGGCGCCTTCCGGGGTCGATAGCGCAGGTGCTGTGATCGGCAATATCTGGGAGGTGATGAAAGGACCCCTGTGGAACCCACTAAACCTGCATCGTTTTATCGCCAATATCGCTTTTGGCGGCGCGGTAGTGGGAGCGTACGCGGCCTTTAAGTTTCTCAGCGCGAAGACCGCCGCGGCGAAGGCCCACTACGATTGGATGGGCTATACCTCGAATTTTATTGCGATACTCGCGTTCCTGCCGTTGCCGTTTGCCGGTTACTGGCTGATGGCTGAAGTCTATGCATACTCCCAGCAGATGGGAATCCTGGCAATGGGTGGCATTCTGGCGTGGCTGTTCGTGATCCAGGCGGTGCTGATCTGCACTATCTTGTTCGCCGGCAATTACTATCTTTGGTCCGGTATGGCGCGCACCGAGGGCAGTAGTCGTTACCAGTGGCTTATCAAGTATATCGCTGTCATTCTGGTGCTTGGTTTTCTCGTCTGGGTGACGCCCCACAACGTGATCTACACGTCCAATGAAATCGCAAAACTGGGCGGTGTAAATCACCCCGTGCTGAGCCCTTTGGGTATCATGCCGGCAAAGAATATCGCCGTGTTTCTGATGCTCATCGTTACGTTCCTTTCCTTCCAGATCTATCGGCGCGCCGATAAGGTCATCACCGTCTCCTGGCAAGATTGGGGTAACGCCTTGATGGTTGCCATCTACATCGTGGCGATCGGAAACGTGATCTTTGCCGGTATCTACTACGGCTATTTCACTAACACTGTCTATAAGGTGGGCTCCAGCGTCATACAGGTGACATCGACGTTGGTTGTGATTGTAGCCGGCGTAGTGATCGACAGCCTCATGTTCAAGGGAGCAAAGACCTTGCCATCCTCTTGGGGCAAGGTCTCCGACCGCTCCCAATATGCCCTGTTCGCGTTGCCGATTGCCTTTACCTGGTTGATGGCGCTGATGGGTTATATTCGCTCGTCTGTGCGCACCCACTGGCACGTGTACACGGTGATGAAGGACAACTCCCCCGATAATTACATCCCCACCCTTGCAACCGTCGGCAACACGGTCACCGGTGTAACCCTTTTGTTCCTGATCTTTTTGTTATTTATCTTCTGGATCGCCAACCTGAGCGGCATTAAGCAGATACCTCCTGCGCCCGCGAACAAATCCGTACCGGCAGAAAGTGCGGCATGACTGTGTTGCTAAAAACCCTGGGCTTCAGTGTTGCGCTGATCCTGGTATTTACCGCCGTCAGCTATGTACTTCCACAGATGAAAGGCGAGGCGCCGGTGGACAGAGAGGTGGACGTGGGGGCATTGACCATGGACTCCTTCATCGCCCTGGGAAAGGATTTATACCAAGGAAAGGGAACCTGCACGCTGTGCCACAATCAATTGGGCCGGGCGCCGGATCTGCTGGCATTCAACGTGGAAAAAGAATCACTGCAGCGGATGGCGGATTCTCGCTACCAAGGCAAAGCCAAGGACACCGAAGGTTATCTGCGCGAGTCCATGCTGGATCCGAATATCTATGTTGTCAGCGGGTTTGGCAAAAAGGGCTCCAACGATACCGAGTCGCCCATGCCCGCCATCGATAAACCTCCTGTGCAACTCTCCGCAATGGAAATCGACGCCATCATCGCTTATCTGCAGCACAAGGATGGCAATACGGTGACGGTGGCCCTGCCCACAGAGACATCTTCGGTGGCGGCCGCACAAGAAAAAACCGTGGCGGAAATACCGCCGCTTGCCCAAAGTCCCGAGGAAGCAATCGCAAAATTCGGTTGCGCGGCCTGTCATTCCATTTTGGAGACAGAATCGACCGTGGGGCCCAACCTGAATGATGTCGCCACGCGGCTCAGCATCGACCAGATCCGGGACAGCATCATCGCGCCGACTGCGGTGATCGCTGAGGGATACCCACCCATCATGCCCGATCTTTCCGAAAGAATGACCATCAAAGAATTGGAAATAATCGTGCAGTTTCTGGCGAAACAAACCAAGGGTCAATCATGAATTGGAGGGTTTCCGCTTTCTGGCAGGCGGTCATTATAATTGTCTTCGCCTGGGCGATATTCAACTGGGCCTTTCCACCGTTTATGCCGAGGTCATTGATGATCACGTATATGATCATCACCATTCTCGGCGTAACCCTTTACTTCTCCAGTGAGGATCGGCGTTGGACGGAATTCAAGACGCCAATCATTGCCACATTGCGCGACGACAACAAGCAGGTGCTGCGCTGGGCCTTGCTGCTCTTTATACCGCTGTTGCTGGGCTATACCGCATACAATGCCGTAAAACCCTCCTTCGAGACGCCTATGGAATTGCGTCAGGTTCATCCTGCTCCGCCCGCCTCCATACAGGTTTACGACAAAAGTTATGACCTGGCGACACTCGAGAACCCACTACGGTTAGAGATATTGGACCAACTCAACAGCGATCCGGAGTCAGCGTGGGAAACCTATAAGGAGACAGTGCGCGCCGGTAGCGAAGTTTATTATCAAAATTGCTTTTATTGCCATGGCGACATGCTGGGTGGAAAGGGTCATTTCGCCAAGGGGTTTAATCCTCTTCCCACCAATTTCCAGGACGTGGGCACAATTGCTCAATTGCAGGAGTCGTTCCTGTTCTGGCGTATCACCACCGGCGGACCCGGATTACCCACGGGTGGAATGCCCTGGAATTCGGCCATGCCAGTGTGGCACGAGATGTTGAACGAGGAAGAAGTGTGGCAGGTGATCACCTTTCTCTATGACTATGTGGAGCAGGTACCGCGCATGTGGGACCAAGCGATCTCCAAGTCGGTAACCGGCATGAAAGATATGATCACCTCGCAGCGGGCCAAGATGAGCAGTGAGGAGATCTACCGGTTTCGTTGCGCCGTGTGCCACGGCGAAGACGGCGCGGGGGATGGACCGGCGGCGGAGTTTCTCTATCCGCGGCCCCGGGATTTCACCCAGGGCTTAATGAAATTCAAGACCGCCGCCGGGGGTCTGCCGCCCCGGGACGAGGATCTATTCAGCATTATCAAATTCGGATTAACGGGGACCAGCATGCCCGGTTGGTCGAGTGTGCTTACCGATACCCAGATCAAGGGCCTGATCCCGGTTATGAAACGGCTTGATATCTCCTACACCTGGGCGCCGCTGGATGCGGCAGACGAGGCCTTTGACGATGAAGGCCATTATCTGAAATCCGATTTCAGGGTCATCACCGATCAGGAACCGACCGGTGGCCAGATTTCCTACTCGCCGGAATCCGTCTCCCGGGGTAAAGAGGTCTTCGAGGAAAACTGTAAAAAATGTCACGGAGCGGAAGGTCGTGGCGATCTCACCTCTGGCGAGTTTCTGGACGATGACTGGGGCTACCGTACCTGGCCCCGTGACCTGACCGAGCCCTGGACCTGGCGAATAACTGAAGCACAGGCCGGAAATGATGAGCGCAGCCGGGATGAAACAATCCGTAACATCTACACGCGCCTCTCGGTGGGGATACCAGGCACCCCGATGCCCTCGCATCGGTCGGTAAGCGAGGAGGAGGAGGACTCGATCACCCTGGAGGACCGCTGGCACGTTGCCAACTACGTCTGGTCGTTACGCACAAATGCATCCGCGCCGGGCAAAAGTACGGTCATCGAAGGGGTGGAAGTGGCGAATGGATTGCCAGACGATGTAGAGGATGCAGCATGGAATCAAGCGCCGGCCGTCACTTTCCGATTGGTGCCCAACATTATCAAAGAGGAGCGTCTGTTCACTCCGCTCAATGATGCAATCACCGTGCGGGCCCTCTACAACGACGAGGAGATCGCCTTTTTACTAGAGGTGAACGATCCGACTGAAAGTATTCCCGGCGGGCCAGTGATCAAATATTTCCCGGATGGTGATGACCAGACCATGTTCGCTGACGCCTTCGCCATTCAATTTCCCAAACAGAATTCCTATTCAACGGCACCGGTTGAAAAACCCCTGTACCGCCACGGGGATCCAGAGCATCCCACCACCATCTGGTACTGGAATGCCGGCTCGGTTGAACCGCCCATTGAGCCGCGTGCGGTATTACTGGATGCCAGTGGCCCCGATAACAAGTTGGTGGTGCGTGACAGTGGCAATGACCTGGTGGCGCAGGGCCAGTGGCAAGATGGCCGTTGGCGTGTACTCATGAAACGCCCCCGCAGCAACAGTGACGGCTCGTTGGATCTGAGCTTTCCTGAAGGACAATTCATCCCGGTGTCGTTTGCGAATTGGGAGGGGAACAACGGCGAGATCGGCTCCAAGCACACCTTGACCACGTGGTACTGGCTGCTGCTGCCACCTGACACCAACAACACTCTGGTCTACGGCGCACCCTTCGGGACCATCATGGTTACCTTCCTGGCAGGTATTTTGTTAGTCCGGAATCAACGTCAAAAACACCGCTCGACAACAAATGGTGTTGGCTCGGTATAGCTTGTGCGACAGTTTTGGCGATGGTACCCGGAACCCATCGCGCAAACAGAGCTCCACCGGAAAAACAGGCCTGTTCTCATCCACAACAAAAATGCCGGAAGGTGCCACACGCACAATCCGCCGCAGCAGTTTTTCAGAGTCAACCGGTGGCTACGTCGAATCCCTTATCGATGGGTTTTTGAAATAGGTTCCAGTAAACCAAATGTTGTTAATCGTACCTGTTTATTGCTCTGCGTTGGTGAATACAGGACGGGCAATATAAAATACGTGCTGCCATTGACCAAGGACGCCAAGTCGTTGGCAAACGAAGAAAACCGAAAATCACACTTTTCGGTTTTTGTGGCCCGATAACTCCAAGACTGGCTTATTCACCTTCCCTAATGACTGTATACCGCCAGGGCACTGAGTTCGAATAATCCTGCAGAGGTAGATCAAAGTTTCAGGCTGGCATTGATTTCTGTGGCCTCTTTGGCCTTGACTACCACCTGCTGTTCGCTTTCTCCCAATGTTTCATGCCAGATCTTGAGTTTATAGGTGCCCGGAGGAATATCCGTAATGGAAAATTTACCATCCTCGTCCGAGAGAACCGTATAGGGGGTTTCTGCCACGATCCAGTATCCACCCATCCATGAGTGGATATCACATTTAGCCCGAATGGTCCCTGGCCTCCTAAGCTTGTTTGCCGCCACGACCATCTTGGTATCGGCGGCGATTTTCTTGTTGACGTTATAGATCCCTTTGCTAACCGTGTGGAAATTGTGTCCCACGGTATCGCTGTTCAGTACCACCCCCTTGCTCTTTGGCTTGATCAACAATATACGGGGAATGAATGTACACTGCTTTTGATCGTACACAAATTCTTCCGGAAAGCCCCAGTCTTTACCGGATGCAATTTCTGTAATACTCAGCACGACGTTCATTATGCCGCCACTCTTATTAACCAGTAGCTCGTCGGAAGGCCGGTCGCCGCCGCAGGCCTCAACATCTTCATCCACCGTCAACATCTTTGGGGTTGGCGGGGTACCCTCGAAGGTAATCCGGCCCTGTACAATACCGCCATTTGCGACGCCGTCCGCCAGCACCTTGTAGCTGGCGGCCTGTGCGGAATTGATCGCGAAAACAAACACCCCCACGGGGATCAGAATATCCCACCGTATTTTTTTCATCTGCTACTCCTAAGGTGAGTCGTCGAAAGGTATTTATTCAATCCTCAATTCCATCCATTGTGAAACGGATTTCTGCCCATTGCGGTCATGATCGCTGCCGTCCCATGCTGCGATGGCGACCGGGAGTATTTTCTTTTGGCCCAGTGCCGAGCTTGAATCAAGGGCCTGCCGCATGACCACCGTCCACATGCCGTTGCGCCACACACCGTGTCCTTCTACGGTCTGATCCGCAGCCGGCAGACTGGTCAGCGTGCCGAACCCCTTTGCCGCCAGCACCTGGACTGGGGTGCGGTGCTGATTGGCTGAGAGGGGATTGGCCGCCGCACGACCCGCAAGGTAAATCTCATCGCTGGTATGATCGGCATGCGGTGACATCGGGTCCATGGTGACACCGTATTTCTGCACCACGTCGCCAAACCCTGCGGCCATATCGGCTTCCCAGTCGGCCTTCCAGTGCCAGATAGTTACCACGTCCTGCTCGTCTCCCATACCAATAAACGGTATACCGACATAGTCACCGGGTTCCCCCTGAGGCACATACTGAATCGCTACCGCATCCCGAAAATCCCTTAACCGTATGACCTCCTCATTCTTTTTGGTGTCGTGCCACTGGAGTCGAAATGCAGCCATTTTTTTACCGATTGCGACCTGTACCTTCACGGTGTCCACCCAAGCGTCTCTTGCCCAAAGGGGACGCAACGGGACAATCGTCGCGGTCGCCTGTTCCCAGATCGGATCATCAATGTCGAGGGATGGATCGGCCGATATCTTAACGGCTTGCAGGGTTGGGGTTGCTGTTGGCCCTGCCGGTGCTGGTTCATCGCCCGTGGATGAAAGGGACTGGATATAATGGACCAGCTGCCAGCGTTGCTCCTCTGTCAGGTCATCGATAAACGACGGCATTGGCGTCCCGTCAAGACCGGTCATAAAGGTGCGGTAGATATCCTCGGGTGATACGCCGCCTTTCATCAGTCCGGGACCACGGGTGAAATCGTAGGGACGGATAGGACGTTCCAGATCATCCGTGAGGGTTGAAGCCGCGGATCCGTCACCCTTGCCACGCGGACCATGACATTTTTCGCACTCCATCTCGATATAGACCTGTTTCCCCGCCTGCACGCTTGCTTCGGTCGACTTCGGGGCTGACGCAATCGCAATCGGCGGTTCAATCGCATCCTCGTAGGTGAAGATATCCGAAAAAGATTTCACATAATTGATAACATCGGTGAGTTCCTGTTCGGACAGACGATCCCAGGAAGGCATGGAGGTGCCGGCGACGCCACGTTGCAGGGTACGGTGCAGATCCTGATCAGTCGGCGGCGCCCCGGTCGGTGTACTGCGGAATTTATACACGCCGCGGGTAAAATCCCGCGGCTTAGGCCACAGCAAATAAGCCGCAGGGCCTTGCCCGTCACCCTTTTCCCCGTGACAGGAACTACAGTGTCGCTGATACAGTTCATTGATCTCCGGACTAGCCGCAAAGGTGAGTGCAGAGGGTAGAAAGAATCCGGCCAATACCAGGGTGGAAAGCACGGTTTGTCGCATGATCTTCATCTCTCTCGTGATTACTCGAAGGTTGAATCCACACCTAATGCGCATGCCTCGCAGTCTTCCCCGTCACCGTCCTGCGTATCTCCTACCTTGACGGCGATGAGCGTGGTGGGCGGAGCAATGCCAAGAATGCTTCGTTCAGCGGGGACAAATGCCGCCAGGAGGGCGCCGATCGCGCCTTGAAAACTCTGCGGCGGTGAATCATCCCTGATCCCATCCGCTTTTCTACGCAGCGCCAGGGCAAACGCCGTTGTCCACCAGGCTAAGTGATCGCGAAAAAAATGCACTTGAGCGTCCTGGCAGAGCTTCGCGTGGTCTTCGTCGCCCTGTTCCAAGGCATATAGGGTCTTGGCGTTCAGCCAGGCCATGAATTCCAGTTCCAGGGCAATGTGGTCATGGCGCTCCGGGGATTTGCGCGACGGCTCCAAGCCGAAGGCGCGATAAAAACCGGCGATATCCGCCAGCTGATGGGAACGATAAACGGAAAAGGTCTGGGGACAATATTCGGTTTCGTAAGGGGGACACTCCTGGGAAATGAGGAGGCCGAACACGCGGTCAAATTCTTCGCTGAAGTCCTCTTTAGTTTGCCGAAGAAAGGAGATTGACGGCGCAAGATCCAGCGCCTCCAAGGCGATCTCGCCGGGCGCCAGACAATCGGGACAGGCCCGGGGATCTTTTTGGATGACCTCAGCCGCCGCCCGAACCAGTTCCTGGAAATCTCGATCGAGAATTTGTGGCCACCGTGAAGACAACGGCTTCGAAGTGGCCAAGGAGAGGAATTGGTAGAGAGTCAATCTGGCTTGATCAAGGACGCTGGTGTCCTCCTTCGCACCCCTATAGGCTGGATTCAATTTCTTTTCGTTTGCCACAGGCGCGGAGAGATTCATCTTAGGTACCTAAATGGAGTTGACATGATTTTTGGACCGCTCGAAGGTGGGTTCTTCCACCGTGATGCGGACCACTTCCTTACCCAGCTTGTTGTAACCGTAGATGGTGTCGTTGAATATCTCTTGCACCACCTTTTTCCCCGAGGGGAGTGTATTTTCGATCTCGGCGACCTTGGGACCTTGTTCAATCCTGAACTTAAAGATGATCTGCTGGGTGGCGCGAAACAGCTGCAACACCGCCAGCAGTTCCCGATCGGGACTGCTGTATTGTTCGATGGCATGACCGACACCGGGACCAAACATCTGGGTTAGATAACTGCGCGGCACCCAGCGCGGTGGGATGTAATAGCCATTGGGCTCAGTACCAAACTGGGGATAGAGTGGCAATGCCACTTTGCGCTCCCGCACCAGATAATTAATCGGGTTGTCAGGGTTCTTTGCCCATTTGCCGTCTGCGCTCTTCTCAATCAGGCCCTGCAGACGGATCTTGCCCACGCAGGCGGACATACAGCGGGTTTCCAACGGGGCCTGGTCCGGACTCAGGGTCGGATCCTTGCCCTCGATACGCGGGTAGCAGGCGATGCACTTCTCGCTGATCCGGGTGGTGGAGTTGTACATGGGTTTCTTGTACGGACAGGCCTCCACACACTTGCGGTATCCCCGGCAGCGTTCCTGGTCGATGAGAACGATGCCATCTTCGGGCCGTTTATAAATGGCATTGCGGGGGCAGGCGGCCAGGCAAGCGGGATAGGTGCAGTGGTTACACAGGCGTTGCAGATAGAAGAACCAAACCCGGTGCTCGGGCAACTGGGCGGAATAACCCCACTGGTCTTTGGCCCTGATCTTCCCGGTAGCAGTCTCTTCGTGGATGTTGGGGCTTTCCCATTCCTCATCGGAGGGGATGTAACCCAGGGCGCGCATGGACCCGTCGGTGGAAAGATGGTTTGGAGCGGCCTCAAAAATGGTCTTACCGGCGAATTCCCCATAGGGTTTTTCGGGGGCCTGACCATTGGCCCGCCACACCTGTCCATCGGGATTCTTATTTTCCAGCATCGCCAGCAGCTTGGCGTCCCAATTTTGCGGATAGCCACCATAGGGTTTGCTTTCCACGTTATTCCACCACATGTACTCCTGCCCCCTGGCAAAGGTCCAGGTTGACTTGCAGGCCATGGTGCAGGTCTGGCACGCAATACAACGATTAATGTTAAAGACAAAGGCGAACTGCCGTTCTGGATGGGCCTCTTCGTGGGGATAACTCATTCCCCGTCCGAGTTGCCAGTTGTAGACGTCAGCCATGGTCTCAATCTCCATCAAGGTTGTAGCGGTTTCCTGTTAACGCGCGGGAAGGGTCTCCGCTCGTCGCAAGGTTGATAAATCAGGTTCTTTGGGTCTTGTTGGATTCGCTGATTGAACAACGCAATACGCCGCATCGCCGTAATGTTCGTTCGATGCATTCGTTGACGGCGTTGCGGCCCAAGCGATTGGCCAGGCTATGCGAGGCCAGAAAAAATGGGTCTTCAAACAGCTGAGCAATCTGCTGCGCGTTCCATCCCATGCGGGCGAACTCCTCGATCAGGCATTCCAGCATCACCCCTTGGTCCCCGCTGACCGGTTCGGCGTGCATTTGCAGGGGGTCATCGGAATCCGCCGGTTTTTGGCAACCGCTACCAAGCGCCGCAGCGCCGGCTTGGCGCACCTTGAGTTTCTGCCGATGGCTCATTGTCGCTTATGCCTCCGTAATGAAACCGCCGGCGAGGTATTTGCGCATCTCCTCGGATTCGGCCCCCGGCGAGTGCCCCGTGGCGGCGGAGTGCCAAACACCTTTGCCATGCAGCCCACCATCTTCCGCTTTGGTGATGCGAATGAGGGTCTCTTTGGGAACCGTGTTGACGCCGTGGTTGTCGACGGCGAAGCCGAATACGAAATTCATGCCCCCGGTGTCCTTGTGAAACAGGGTATCCGTTTGGTGCATGGGCATGAGCCAGCTTCGGGTAATGCTTTGGTGGGAACCATAGCGGTAGCTGGACTGGTAGCCGGTATCCTTGGCCAGTGCGCGGCCATCCGCACGGGTCTCGTGTGCTCTGACCGTGCGTTCAGTGCCAATCCACCCGGTATGTTTCATGATCGTCATCCCGTAAGGCAGGGATAGGTTGAATTTGACCCGCACCAGACAACGGAACGCCCTGGCACGAAAGCTGTCATTCAACTTCCAACCCACATAGGGGCGATCGACGGGATTGGCATCCACATAGACGTAGTCACCCTCATTAAAACCACTGTCCTTGGCCGCCTGGGGATTCATCTGGATCTGCCGGTCACCAACGCCGGGGGCCCGTTTGTCCTTGCGGTAGGGATCGCTGAAACTGGTGCTCCAGATCCAGTTCCAGTCCACGGTCGACCAGGACGAATGGGTGGAGTGCCGACTCTTGGGCGTCGAGCAGAGAAAACGGAATCCCTGCTTCCAAAGTGGATTAACGGTATTCTTGACCTCGCTCCACGGCATCTTGACGTTGCGTACGGTACGCAGATCAGGGTCCATCGCATCCAGGGGAATGCCAAAGTCATTAGGGCGAATGTAGGGACTGCTGGAGACAATGACGTTAGGCAGGTAGGGTGTTGCCTCGGTCCCCTCCCGGTGGACCATCAGGTTCTCGCCGTACTCGATGGCCTCGGGCAGATCACAATAGGCCGACATCCGGCCGTGATCCGTATAGAACGGTATGCTGTCATTAAGCTGTTCGTAAAATGGCACCCGTGGGTAGGTGCGGAACAACATCAAGGCGGAGCCCGGTTCTCCGCCGTACTCACCTTTGAGTATCTTGTCGAGTTGGTAGGGGCCGTCTTTGCCGCGGGTCGTGGTGCAGTTGTCCAGCACCCGCTGGATATAAACCCCGGCCTTTTTCTCGGTGATGTATTTCCAGTAGTCGGCAAAGCGGCGATCCCCGGTCAGCTTGGCGAAGGCGCGGCCGACACCGGCAAAGATTTCAGCATCGTCCTTGGAGTCGTGGACCGGCTTGACGCCCTTGCCACCCCAGACCTGGATAAAAGGATTGGAACAGGAGCCGCCGATCTCCAGATCCTCGAACTCGGCCCAGGAGTTGGCCGGCAGCACGACATCGGAGTACTCCGCCGAACCGGTCCATTCCACCTGCTGATCGACGATCATATCGATCTTGGGAAAGACGTTGACGATCAGGTTGTAGATCCACTTGCTCTGGTTGATCAGGTTGGCATTGTTGTACCACATCACTTTGGTGGGTGTGGGCATGTGGGTCTTGCCGGTGAAGACCTTTCTTCCTCCCTTGGGAGTATTAACGATTAGCGGCCTCTCACCGTGACCCCAGAAGGCCACGTCTTCACCATAAGTGTAATTGTGCAGGTGCTCGTGATGATCCATGCGAATCGTTTCATCGAGCACCGGCTTGAACGGGTTCTCGTGGCTGTAGGAACCGACACCGGGGCCGCTCCAGGATGAGGCCTGAAACAGCGCGCCTTTATAGTTGCCGGCCCAGGTAAAGACGCCGGCGCCATGTTTGCCGAAGTTGCCGGTTAACATCAACGGCAGATGGCAGGCCCGGTTGTGCAGGGTGCCGTGGAAATAATGATTGGTGCCCTCGCCGTGGTGCACAGAAACGGGATGCCCGGCTTTGCTGGTCTCCCAGATATCTCGTGCCAGGCGTTCCACGAGTTCTGGGTCCGCGCCGCTGATCTCCTCTACCGTCTTAAGGTCGTAGTCTTTGAGATGGCGCTTGTACATCTCGTAGGCCGGCATGACTTCAACCTTGTTGCCGTCCACGGTGTGGACAGTGAAGGTTCCGGTCAGGGCGGCGTTCATGTTCGCCTTGTCACCCACCTCCTCACGGCTGATAGCGACCACTTGGCCCGTTTTTTCATCCCAGAGGGTGAAATCACCGATGCGTTCCCGCTGCTCATCGCTCAGGCCCTGGATCTTATACGAGGGGCCGTTGCGAAGATCCTTGGCCTGATAGCCCTTGATGACCTCTTCGGGCCGCAAGCGGCGTAGCGTATCGGTGCGCACCAACAGCGGGAAGTCGGTGAACTGTCTAACGAATTTCTTATCGACCCAATCGTTGTCCATGAGGATCCTGGAGACCGCCAGCAGCACCGAGATGTCCGAGAGTCCGGGTCGCGTTCCGATCCAATAATTGGCCTTGGCCGACGGCGCGTTATAGTCCGGGGTGATGGTGACAATCTTGCCGCCCCGTTCCATCATCTCGTTGAGCCAGTGTGACTCCGGCATCTTGTTTTCCACCAGGTTCTTGCCCACCTGAATGGTCAATTTGGAAAAGCGCAGATCGGACATATCGATGTCGGAGGTCTGCAAACCATGGACAAACGGCTGGCCGGGGGCCTGGTCGCCACGCCAGGTATATTCTGTCCACTCGCGCGAACCCTGGGCTTGTTCGGGTGTGGCGCCACGGGCGTGGTGATCCACCAGGGCCATCATATTGGCAAAGCGAAACAGGCCGAATTTACCGACCATCCCATGGATTGGAAGTGAGGAGCCGATCTTCATGGTGCGCGTGCCCGCACCGTGCCAGTGTTCGAGCATCTCCTCTTCGTAGCCGTCCTTCATGAGTCGGCGTTTACCCTCATCACCGCTATAGGTACGGCCCACGGCCATCAAGCCGCGGGCGCAATACTCCGATACCTCCTCCCACGACATGCGCACAAAGGTGTCGTTGCCACGATCGTCGAAGCGGTATTTGGAGCGCAGTTTCGGATTGTCGGAGAGCGAGGGGAAATCCGCATCGGCCCACTCTTTCCACCCCTTGCGGATCACCGGTCCACTGAGACGATAGGGACCGTAAACCCGACGTTGAAACGTGTAGCCCTTCAGGCACCCGCGCGGATTCCAGGATTGGGTGGTCTTGTTGCCATAAAGATCGCCGCAGCGATCAGCATCATAATTCTGTTCACTACGGATCATGACCCCGTTGCGGACAAACGCCCGCATACGGCACATGTGGGTATCGTTGGGGGCACAGATCCAGGTGAAACTGTCGTCATACCGGTATTGGTCCAGGTACACCTTCTCCCAATCGCGGTCTGGATAGTATTTAAGGGGATTTTTGATATCTGGGATCGCCACCAGTGACGCCAACACATCCATGTGGGTGAAACCAGCCGCCACGCCCGCGGACCCTGCGGTGAGGAGCTGCAGGAATCGACGCCGACTGAGCACCGTTTGATTTTCGTTGGTGTCTCCTGCTCCAGGATTGGGACCGTCTTTGGGCTGATTTTCGTCTGACATCGGTTTCGCACCCCTTTAGTTCGTGCTATTAAACGCTGCCTATCCCACCTTTCCAGAGTAAGGTTGGTATCACGTGCCGGTAACAATCCGGTAACACGCAGCCTTCCATCCCTCCCTAACAGCCTTTACCGCCCCTGGGCCGAATGATGGTCACCCGGGTCAAACCATCTGTTGCTATACGCAAATTCCCTGTTCCGGGTGTTACCGGATTGTCACCGGCACGTGATAACAACAAATTTTTCGAGGGTCTGACGGTTCATGGGAGAGCAGAAACAACGCAACTTGGAATCCTTCGTTGCCCGGATCTGGCTGGAACGCGGGCGGGATGGCGTAACCATGTGGCGCGGGCATATCCGGCATGTCCAGAACGGCCGTGAGGCCTACTTTCAAGGTCTTGGGGAGATGCGTGAATTCCTGGAACAGGTAAGTGACGTACCCGGCCCTACCACCTGACCTGCACCAGGTCTTGACAGCCGAACCACGTGTTGAGACGGGTTCAAAAGAGCGTCCTAGAAAATGACAAATATATTTTTTTCGATAGCCTGCAAACTAGGGTTGAGACGATTGTCAGGTCTTACCGCATTCGACTATGTCGTGCTCACCGGCGGTCTGATTAACATGATTGTTGTGAGCTTGATCATCATGCATTGGGTGTTGCGTTGAGGTCGGAAGGACACGACTGTGCAGACATTGACCCAAGTAGAAAAACAAGAAACCGAGCAGGCCCGGCTACCCCGCTATCAACGGATATTGCTGGCGACCGATTCCTCGGATCATGCCAACCGAGCTACCCAGGAAGCCGCTACGTTGGCAAAGGCCTACGGCGCAAAGATCACCGGCGCCCATGTATATGCCGCCAAGATGCACGATGTGCGTTTCCGGCAAATGGAGGGCGGCCTGCCGCAACAGTTCCGTGAAGAACAGGAGTTGGAACGACAGCGGGATACACACGATGATCTGATCAGCCGGGGTCTGTCCATTATCACAGACTCTTATCTGGATCAGGTGGAACACATTTGCGGCGACGCCGGCGTCCCGTTCGTGCGCTGCGCCTTGGAAGGAAAGAACTACCGTCAGTTAGTCAACGAAACCAACAGTGGTCGCTATGACCTGTTGGTCATCGGCGCATCGGGCTTAGGCGCGGTGCAGGACAGCCGCCTCGGCACCGTGTGCCAGCGTGTGGTACGTCGCTCCGATATCGACACACTGGTGATCAAAGATCCGGACAGGTCGATCGCTGCAGGCCCGATTGTAGTTGCGGTGGATGGGAGTTCACGGTCCTATGGCGGTTTGCTGACCGCCCTGTCTTTTGCGCAACAGTGGCATATGGGGATAAAGATCGTTGCGGCCTTCGATCCCTATTATCACTATGTCGCATTCAACCGCATCGCCAGCGTATTGTCGGAAGAGGCCGGCAAGGTATTCCGCTTCAAGGAACAGGAAAAACTACACGAAGAAATCATCGATAACGGACTTGCCAAGATCTATCAGGGACATCTGGAAGTTGCCGAGACGATTGCCCTCGAACATGGTTTGAAAGTGGAGACCGAGCTGCTGACGGGCAAACCCCACGACGCCATCGCCAAGTACCTGCGCAAGATCAAGCCATCATTATTGGTATTGGGCAAGGTGGGCATTCATGCCGATCCCGATTTGGACATCGGCGGCAATGCGGAAAATCTGCTCAGCGACGCAGACTGCGCGGTATTGCTCAGTCAACGCACACATCAACCACGCGTCGATGTCGTTGCCGAGATAACGACATCCTGGACCACCGAAGCCGAGCAGCGCATGAGCAAAGTGCCGTCGTTTGTGCAGAACATGGCGCGTATGGCCATTTTGCGCTATGCGCAAGCACACGGACACACGGTCATTACCGAACGCATTGTCGAAGCGGCAACCGCACAACTCATGCCGGGACATGCGGAAAAGGCGATGGAAGAAATTGTTACGGCCTATGATGCCGGAGAGATCGGCCAGTCGCGCGAACGCCAACCGGAAATCGGCACAACTATGGCCTGGAGTGATGAAGCACAGACCCTCCTCGGTACGGTCAGTGATACGGCGGTACGGGTAAATCTGCGCATGCGCGCGGAGAAGAAAGCACGCACAGAAGGTGCAGGTCGGGTAGAGAAACGACATATCCAGGGTTTTCTGGGTAGGACGAGAAAAGGGTCAGGCGCGAATAGCCAACAACCAATTATTGAATCTGACCACGTTTTTCCGTTGCACTGGCGAGCCGCTGCGTTGGCACGTCTGATGCGTGTGCCTGAAGGCTTCATGCGCGACAAGTCCAAAGACCGAATCGAGTCGTATGCGCGCAGCCGCAACATTAGTGAAATCTCGCTGGAGATTGCTGAAGCCGGCTTAGTCGAAGCACGCAAGTCCATGGAGACGGCGCAGCAGGAGAATGAACAATCGAGATCTGCCGGAGCGGCGCCCGCGCCGCAATCCGGTCCCAAACCAAGCAAATGCCCGTTCACCAGTACAGAAATAGGGTCAGATTCGAATAATAAAAAATCGATCGTCGAATCCGATCCTACTCTTCCATGGACAGAAAAGGCCGCCGCCGAGCTTGCGCGGGTTCCACCAGGCTTCTGTCGTGACATGACTCGTAAGGCAGCGGAGACCATCGCCCGGCAAAGGGGCGTAAGTACAATAGAGCTGAGCTTCGTACAGGAGTTTATGCAAACCTTCGCGGCCGGCGCCAAGGTCGCGGAGGAAACCATGCCCTGGGACAACGCCGCACGGGCACGCATTGCCAAAGCCCCCGACATGATCCGCGGCATGCTGGTAAAAGAAATTGAGGCCTGGGCTCAGCGCCAGGGGTTCGAGCGGGTCGAAGAAGAGGCGGTACAAACCGTGAAGAATCAGTGGGCGGAGCAGGGACAGTTTCATCTGGACCCCAGTGACCCGCGTCGGACCGCGTAGGGTGCAACCGGTACATCGGATTGAACTTGCAGGATGGCGTACAAATGAAAAGCCCTCATTGTTTAGCAGGGCGCGTTTCACGCACCACCTGCCAAGTTAAAACAGTTCACCGGTTAGACCCTACGACAACTTGTTTTTTTTCACGTAACAATTGGTCATGAGCCTATCTACTGACAACGATCTCTACCTGCTGGCAGTAAACCTCACCCGTCGCTGCAATCTGCGTTGTGCCCACTGCTATTTAGATGCGGATACCTTGCGGTACGGCACTGCGGATGAACTAACCACCAAGGAGGTGAGCCATTTGCTGGACGAAGTGGCCTCCCGTAGTGTCGAGACCATGGTGGTGTTGACCGGCGGAGAACCGCTGGTGCGCCGTGATCTGGAAGCCCTGCTGAAACACGGTAGCGCACTGGGCTTGTTCATGGTGGTGGGTACCAATGGCGTGCTGCTCACTGACAAACGGGTACAGTCGTTGCAAGCTGCGGGTGCCATGGGTTGCGGTATCAGCCTGGATTCACTTGATCCGAAAAAACACGATGACTTCCGCGGTCGCCCCGGTGCCTGGCACAAAACCCTGAATGGCATCGAGGCTTGCCGCCGTCATGGCCTGTCGTTCCAGATCCATTGCTCCGTCACCGAGGACAACGCCTACGAAGTACCGGGCATGATCCAATTTGCCCGCGCTACCGGCGCCAAGGTGCTGAACTTTTTCTTCCTGGTATGCACCGGACGAGGCGAGTCCATGACCGACATCGGCCCGGCCGCCTATGAGCGGGTATTGAAGCAGATACTGGAGGCCCAGGAAAACAGCGCGGACTTGATCATCCGCGCCCGCTGCGCACCCCATTTCCAGCGCGTTGCCCATCAGCGCAATCCGGATTCATTGCTGACCAGGGTGCAGGGCTACGACGGCGCAAGCTGCCTCGCCGGTACCCATTACTGCCGCGTCACCCCGGAGGGTGGCATTACCGCCTGTCCTTATATTGCCGATGAGATGGCCAATATTCGCCGCCAGCCATTCTGGGATATTTGGGATCAAACCCCGGTATTCCAACAATTGCGTATCCCCAAGCTCAGTGGCAAATGCGGCCGCTGCGAGTACACCCAATTATGCGGTGGTTGCCGCGCCCGCGCCTTGGCTCATGAAGGGGGACTAATGGCCTCCGATCCTTGGTGCAGTTACGTGCCGGTGGGTGGTGAGGTAATCAGCCCCCATGTTGAGCGGGAGACGGAAATTGCCTGGAGTAGCGAGGCGCAACGGCGTTTGTCGCGTATCCCAGGCTTCTTGCGCAAGATGGTGAAAAAGCGCGCGGAGGGTTACGTGCGCGAGCGTGGTGGACATGAGGTCACCGCGCAACATCTCACCACCTTGGCTGAGAAACGTTTTGGAAAAGACAGACCGCGAGGAAAGGTCGTTACCTGATTTACTGTTACCTTAATGACTTGTCGATTTCCGTGATCGGCCGGGACACACCGCAGAGAACCATCGGCCGCAGGGATGCGACCGTCGAGCGTACCAGGACGTATTTACAGCAGGTTTTTCCGGTAGATCTCCTCCGGTCGGTCAGGTCAACGAAGGCTGATTTTGGGACAGCACACTGAATGTGACTCATACCTACGATGCAACCCACAGATCGCTATTCTCGACCAATTATGAAACATGCGTGACACTGATGTATTGATTGCAGGTGGTGGTATCTCCGGGCTGTCCCTGGCCTGGTGGTTGGTACAACACGGCTATCGCGTTGCAGTCTGGGAGGCCGACCATCGTGTCGGCGGCAAGATTCAGAGCAATTGTCAGGATGGTTATCAGACCGAACGTTCCGCTGCGCTGCTCATGAACTTCCGTCCCGAGGTCAGCGAACTAATTCGGGGCGCAGCGCTGGAGTCGAAAAAGACCCGCCGCAACATAACTGTCGAGGCGCGCCGCTACTTGCTGGATCAAGGTGAATTAAAGGCCTTACCGATGCGCCTTGGGGGGCTGGTGTGTTCCCCGTTGTGGAGTCTGCGTGGCAAGCTACGTCTGTTGGCTGAACCCTTTATGCCAGCGGGCCACGATGTAGAGGAATCCGTCAGCCAGTTCATTACCCGGCGCCTGGGGTCAGAGGCTCTGGATAAGGCCTTTGAGCCCTTTGTCGCCGGCACCCTGGCAGCTGACGCCAACCACGCCAGTGCTACCGCAACTCTACCCCGGCTGACCGCATTAGAGTATCGCTATGGCAGTATCGCTGGCGGGATTCTAATGAACCGCCTGTTGCGACGAAAAACGGGCTGTGTCACGGACACCTTCTCATTTCAAGGTGGTATGAGCACCTTGGTGAATACCCTGGCTGAGACCCCAGGCATCTTTGTGCGCACCGGGCACCGTGTACGGGGTTTGATCAAGCGACATGACCACTGGCAGGTAACGGCTGCCACCGCCAGTGGTGAACAAACGGTAAACGCACGCCAGGTTGTGCTGGCAACACCAGCCCCCGTCGCAGCGCGCTTACTCGATCCCTTGGATAGCGAACTGGCGGCATTGCTGCAAGGCATTCGATACGCACCATTGGGTGTTGTCCATTTAGGCTTTGATCGTGCCGCAATTGATCATCCATTGGACGGAACTGGATTTCTCACACCTCGGCAGGCGGGGCTATCCATCAGCGGTAACCTATGGATGAGCAGTCTGTTTCCGGACCGGGCACCCCCCGGTAAGGCATTGCTAACGGCTTATGTGGGGGGCGCACGCCTGCCTCAGGCACTGGCGTGGGACAATGAACGCATGATTGACGAAACAATGGGCGCTTTGCAGCCGCTGCTGGGGCTCAAGGGTGATCCTGAAATGGTTCGTATTGAACGCCACCGGCAAGCCTTGCCGCTTTATCATGGTACCTATCGGGCACGGCTACAGGCGATAGCGAGACAGTTGCAACAACTGCCCGGGTTGCATTTAGAGGCAAACTACCAGGGTGGGGTCTCGGTCCGGGATCGCATTGCCCGAGGTTGTGCTCTGGCGGAACGGATCGCCGCAGCAATACCAGCACCAAACTGGAAGCCCGTTCCCGCCACGCTGCCGAGACCCCTCGCATCGTTATCATGAAATGTGAAATTGTCATCTCTGCTCTTTGATCCGCACCTTGAGGGTGTTCATTGTGCGGAAGATTTGCGGGGTCCAGTTATGCATCGTTGTGCATTGTCCTGCAAGAAAAGCAACGGGCGCCTCGTAATTCGAACCTATCTCAAAACCCCTCGCGAGCTGTGCGGCTCATGCTGTGGCGTCTACGCTCCTGATCGAACCCGGCTGATTGAGACGCTCCATCGAGGATTCGAATCCAGTACCGCCAGCTGAATAAAAAAAGGGACCGCTACGGGTCCCATTTTAATTTGGCGGAGAGAGAGGGATTCGAACCCTCGATGGAGCTATAAACCCCATACTCCCTTAGCAGGGGAGCGCCTTCAGCCGCTCGGCCATCTCTCCAAAAAGAAGCCGCCAGCATGGAAGCTGGCGTACAGGCTGCAAAGGATAGCGAGGCAGCTGCAGTTCGTAAAGCCTATTTGATCACTGCTTTCGTGACCTTTGCTACCGATGACTACGCGCCGTAATTGCCTTTTGCGTCGTCGTCCTGTTCCTTACGAATACGTTCGTAGATCTCTTCGCGATGTACCGCTACCTCTTTCGGAGCGTTAACTCCAATGCGTACCTGATTGCCTTTTACTCCAAGTACGGTGACCGTCACTTCATCCCCGATCATGAGGGTTTCACCTACTCTGCGAGTGAGTATCAGCATTGTTCACTCCTTGTCCGGGTCTCCACCCAGGTTTCCCGTTGTCAGCTATGTCAACTTAGCGCCTTGGCGCAACACGCGGGTATTAGTTGGTGTTGTTCCCGCAACCTATTACATCTATCAGTATATCCGCTAATAGCGCATGCGTGGCAAATAAACCCTGCCTGGCGGCTATTCGATAAAACCTACTTATCTTCCGGAAAAATAGGTACTTACGCTCCCACCGGACCCTTGTCCAGTTCAAACGCCTGATGCAGGGTTCGAACCGCCAACTCCAGATACTTCTCATCGACAACCACTGAGATCTTTATCTCCGAGGTGGAGATCATCTGGATATTGATGCCCTCCTTGGCCAGGGCTTGAAACATCTTGCTGGCGATTCCGGCGTGGGAGCGCATTCCCACACCCACCAGCGAGACCTTGACGATACCCGCGTCACCGACGACGTTTTTGGCACCCAGCTCCTTGGCGGTCGCGTTGAGAATCTCAGCGGCTCTCTCGAAATCGTTGCGGTTCACGGTGAAGGTGAAATCGGTGGTGTTCTCCTGCCCCACGTTCTGGACGATCATGTCCACTTCGATGTTGGCCGCGGAAATGGGGCCCAGGATACTGGCGGCGATACCGGGGCGATCCGGCACTCCGATGACGGTGAGCTTGGCTTCGTCTTTATTGTGCGCGATGCCGGAAACGAGTGCCTCTTCCATCTGTTCTTCCTCATAAGTGATCAGCGTCCCTTCCCCCTCATGGAAGGTGGAAAGCACGCGGAGCGGGACATTGTATTTGCCCGCGAATTCGACCGAGCGGATCTGGAGCACTTTCGATCCCAGGCTCGCCATCTCCAGCATCTCTTCAAAGGTGACACGTGCCAGACGCCGTGCCTTGGGTTCGATGCGCGGGTCGGTGGTGTAGACGCCATCCACATCGGTGAATATCTGGCATTCATCGGCTTTGAGGGCGGCGGCAAGCGCCACGGCCGTGGTATCGGAGCCACCGCGTCCCAACGTGGTGATGTTCCCCTCTTCGTCCACCCCCTGGAAACCGGCGACCACCACGACACGCCCTTCTTTCAGATCGCGCTGGATACGCTCGGCCTCGATCTTCTGGATGCGCGCTTTGTTGTGGGCGTTGTCGGTCTGGATATGGACCTGGTACCCGGTGTAGGAGCGGGCCGGGCAGCCGCGCTTCTCCAACGCCATGCTGAGCAGCGCGATAGTGACCTGCTCACCGGTGGAGAGCAGAACATCCAACTCACGCGGCGTGGGGCGTTGCTCGATCTGCCTGGCAAGTCCAATCAGCCTGTCGGTCTCCCCGCTCATGGCGGAGACGACCACGACCACGTCGTTGCCGCGATTGCGGTAGTCGATGACCTTCTCGGCCACGAGCTCGATACGCTCGGTGGTGCCTACCGAGGTACCGCCATATTTCTGTACGATGAGTGCCATGGAATGCGCCGCGCCAAAAAGGGGGGTATTAAACGATAAAACCCATCCGGAATAAAGGGATCACAGACTTAACTTAACTGCTCTCTGGCCCAATCCAGTGCCGCGGCCAACGCGCCATCGAGGGCGGAGGGATCACTGCCACCGCCCTGCGCCATATCGGGGCGTCCGCCGCCGCGACCGCCGATTTTCGTCGCCACCTGGTTGAGAAATTCTCCGGCCTTGATGCGGCCGGTACTGTCGTTGGTGACACCGGCGACCAGATTGACCTTGCCGTCCTCGACACCCGCCAGCAACACGGCCGCGCTGCCGAGTTGCGATTTGAGCTGGTCGACCGTGCTGCGCAAGGCGCGCGCATCGGCGCCATCCATGCGCGCCGCCAGGACCTTGACTCCCTGCATATCGATCGCCTGCGTGGCCAGATCTCCGCCCTGTGAGCTGGCGAGCTTGTCTTTCAGGCGCTCGATCTCTTTCTCCATGGTGCGATTTCGGTCCAGCAACTGGCGTACGCGCTCTTCGATATCCTCGCGCCCGCCCTTCACCAACTCGGCAACCTTCTGCAGCTTGGTGTCGGCCGCCTCGATCCAGCGCAGCGCCGCGGCGCCGGTCACCGCTTCAATACGCCGCACGCCGGCCGCAATACCGGCCTCCGAGACGATCTTGATGATGCCGATATCGCCCGCGCGTTTCACATGGGTGCCGCCACACAGCTCCGTGGAGAAATCACCGATGCGCAGCACACGAACCCGGTCACCATACTTTTCCCCAAACAGTGCCATCGCTCCGGCGCCAACGGCATCGTCGTAACTCATTACCTGGGTATCGACATCGGTGTTGACACGCACCTGATCGTTGACCAGCTGCTCGATCTCCTGCAACTGCTGCATGGTCACGGGTTCGAAATGGGAGAAGTCGAAGCGCAGGCGATCGGGCGATACCAGCGAACCCTTCTGCGTCACG
This sequence comes from Pseudomonadota bacterium, assembly GCA_008501635.1. Taxonomy (NCBI): domain Bacteria; kingdom Pseudomonadati; phylum Pseudomonadota; species Pseudomonadota bacterium. The sequence goes on along the minus strand of QQUJ01000018.1, from coordinate 544,429 downwards.
TGGCTGCCCAGCACCTGGCGCAGCGCGGCGTGCAGCAGATGAGTGGCCGAGTGGTTGAGAGCCGTGGCCTGGCGGGCCTGCCCATCCACTGTCGCCGACAGCTGCTGGCCCCGCTTGACCGTTCCCTGTGTCAGGCGCCCGACGTGGACATGGGCGCCTCCCTGTTTGAGGGTATCCGCCACTTCAAATACGGCGCCGTTCGCGGTGAGTTCACCGCGATCCCCGACCTGCCCACCGGATTCCGCATAGAAGGGCGTGCTGTCGAGCACGATCATGCCCTCCTCGCCCGCGGTCAACTGCTCCACCGCCTCGTTGCCGCGAAACAGCGCAACAACCTTGCCTTCCGCGCTCAGGCGATCGTAGCCGTTGAATACCGATGCCACCGACATTTCCGGCATGGCGCCATAGTCGACGCCGAACTGGCTGGCGGCACGCGCACGTTCGCGCTGAGCGCTCATGTTGCGCTCGAAGCCTTCAATATCCAGCGTCAGTTTGCGCTCGCGCGCGATGTCGTTGGTGAGATCGACCGGAAACCCGTACGTGTCGTAGAGCAGGAACACCGTGTCTCCGGGAATCTCAGTGCCTTTCATCCCGGCAATGCTCTCCTCGAGGATACGCATCCCCTGGTCAAGGGTTTCGGCAAACCGTTCAGCCTCCAGGCGCAGCACCTTCTCGACCTGCTCGCGGGCCTTGATCAACTCGGGATAGGCCTGGCCCATTTCCTCGCAGAGGGGGCCCACCAGCTTGTGGAAAAAGGGCTCCTTTAGCCCCAGATTGTGACCATGACGGATGGCGCGCCGGATGATGCGCCGTAATACGTAGCCGCGCCCCTCGTTGGAAGGCAGTACGCCGTCGGTTATCAGAAACGCGCAGGCACGAATATGATCGGCGATCACGCGCAGCGAACTGTTGTTGCGATCCTTCACGCCCGCCAGATCGGCCGTTGCGGCGATCAGGTGCTGAAACAGATCGATCTCGTAATTGCTGTGCACTCCCTGCAGCACTGCCGCGAGACGCTCGAGACCCATCCCGGTATCCACCGATGGCTTGGGCAGCGGATGCATGGTGCCGTCCGCGGTGCGGTTGTACTGCATGAACACCAGATTCCAGATCTCGATGTAGCGGTCGCCATCCTCGTCGGGAGATCCGGGCGGACCGCCGGCGATCTCCGGGCCGTGATCGTAGAAGATCTCGGAGCAGGGACCGCAGGGACCGGTATCACCCATGGCCCAGAAGTTGTCGCTCTCGTGGGGTTTGCCCCCCGGTTTGTCACCGATGCGGGCAAAGCGACTCGGATCGACCCCGATCTCCTGGAGCCAGATGTCTGCCGCTTCATCGTCATCCTGATAGACCGTTACCCAGAGTTTCTCGGCAGGGAGTCCCGCCACCTGCGTGAGAAATTCCCACGAGTAACGAATCGCCTCGCGCTTGAAGTAGTCACCAAAGCTGAAGTTGCCCAGCATCTCGAAGAAGGTGTGGTGACGCGCGGTGTAGCCCACGTTCTCCAGATCGTTGTGCTTGCCGCCGGCACGCACGCAACGCTGCGAGGTGGTGGCGCGCACATAGGAACGCTTGTCCTGACCGAGAAATACATCCTTGAACTGGACCATCCCCGCGTTGGTAAACAGCAAAGTGGGATCGTTCCCAGGCACCAGCGGACTGCTGGAAACGATCTCATGGCCATTCTCTTTGAAGTAATTCAGAAATCCCTGGCGAATCTCAATGCTGCTTTTCATACCCTACCCGTCAGCCACATACGTAATTGCGAATCTGCAATCCTATAGGTCAATCGACATCACGCGTATCCAATGCGTAACGAATCTGTTCGGAAGAAAATCCGCGATGCGCGAGGTAGCGGCCCCGCCTGGCGCGCTCGTCCCAATTGGCGGGCGCCTTATCACCGAAGCGCCGCCGGCACAGCTCCCTGGCCCTGCCTCCCCACTCCGCGTCATCACCTTCGAGCGCCGCTTCGACGAGCGTTGCCTCCACGCCCCGCTCCCTCAGCTCGGCGCGGATGCGGAGCGGGCCATAGCCGCGCTCGCGACGGGACCAGACGAAGACCTCGGTAAAACGCGCATCGCTCAGCAGACGCTCGCCCTCCAATCGGTCAAGGACTGGAATCACCAGCTCGGCCGGCCAGTGCCGCGCCTCGAGCTTCCAGCCCAGCTCCTTGCGGGAATGTTCACGCCTGGCCAGTAAACGCAGTGCCGCCTCCCGCACCTCGTCGGAGGTCGGTGGCTCTTCCGCGCTAGGCTTCGACCTCTTCTTCACGGGTTCTGGGCGGCACCTTGACCAGCAATTTCTCACGGATTTTGCCTTCGATCTCCGCTGCCAGTTCGGGATGCTCCTTCAGATACTGACGGGCATTGTCTTTGCCCTGGCCGATCCGGTCGCTATTGCAGCTGTACCAGGCGCCCGCCTTGTCGACAAAACCGTGTTGCACGCCAAGATCGATGATCTCGCCTTCGCGCGAGATGCCTTCGCCGTAAAGTATCTCGAACTCCGCCTGACGGAACGGCGGGGCCACCTTGTTCTTGACCACCTTGACACGGGTTTCGTTACCGACCACCTCGTCGCCTTTTTTGATGGCGCCGGTGCGGCGGATATCCAACCGCACCGAGGAGTAGAACTTGAGCGCATTTCCGCCCGTCGTCGTCTCCGGATTACCGAACATGACGCCGATCTTCATGCGGATCTGGTTGATGAAGATCACCAGGGTATTGGAGCGCTTGATATTGGCGGTCAGCTTGCGCAGCGCCTGGGACATAAGACGCGCCTGCAGCCCCACGTGCGTATCACCCATCTCGCCTTCGATCTCGGCCTTGGGGGTCAGGGCGGCGACCGAGTCGACCACCACAATATCGACCGCGCCGGAACGTACCAGCATGTCGGCGATCTCCAGCGCCTGCTCGCCGGTATCGGGCTGCGAAACCAGGAGCTCGTCGACGTTGACCCCCAGCTTCTCGGCATATCCCGGATCGAGCGCGTGTTCAGCGTCGACAAAGGCCGCGGTGCCACCCAGTTTCTGGGCTTCGGCAATCACCTGCAGGGTCAAAGTCGTCTTGCCGGAGGACTCCGGTCCGTAGACCTCCACCACACGGCCCCGGGGCAGCCCACCGACACCCAGTGCGATATCCAGGGCCAGTGAACCCGTGGATATCACCTCCACATCCCTTATGGCGCCTACGTCGCCCATGCGCATCACCGACCCCTTGCCGAACTGCCGTTCAATCTGGGTCAGCGCCGCTGAGAGCGCCTTTTTCCGGTTCTCGTCCATTGTGTTGATCCGCTCCTATACTGTGAACTGTGTGCCGTATCGCGTTATCGGCGGCACGAAGGGGGCAATTATTCCATAGATGCCGAGAGGGGGCCTAGTCGCACGGCAAATCCTGGGGAAATATGTCGTATCGAGCACCTCACCGAATGCGTTATCTTTGACCCAAGAGACCATTCACCGACTGTTCAGGGTGTTTACCCCATGCTATTCGGACCATCGGGTATCCACCCGTTGGCACATCAATTCCTCTGGAGGAGTGAATCTATGAATCTATGGAAACAAGCCGCGGTATTCGGCATCGCGGTCAGTCTGGTGGCCTGTGCCGCGGACGATCCCAACAAACGCGCCAAAACCGGGGCAGCTGTAGGTGCATTGGTCGGAGCCGTGCTGGCTAATCAGTCCAGCCACGACAGGAAGAAGCGCCGCATCATAGGCACCGCTATCGGCGCCATGGCCGGCGCCGCCGTCGGCAGCTACATGGACAAGCAGCAGGCGGAGCTGGAGGCCAAACTCCAGGCCGAGCAGGAACGCGAGGAGCTTCGGATCACCCGCTTATCCGACAACAGTCTCAAGGTAGGGGTCGCCAGCGAGGCCACCTTTGACGTCGATCGCTCCGATCTCAAATCCAGCTCGCTCAATACCTTCAACAAGATCGCCGGAGTGCTGAAAAGTTACGACAAGACGGTGATCCACGTCGTCGGCCATACCGACAGTACCGGCTCGGACGCCTACAATCAGGGACTCTCCGAGCGGCGGTCGTCGAGCGTGGCCAGCCACCTCATACAGCAGGGCGTCCCGCGGGACCGTGTATTGATGGAAGGGCGCGGCGAGCGCGAACCGCGTGCCTCCAACAGCAATCCCGAAGGCCGGCGCCTGAATCGACGGGTTGATATCGTGATCAAGCCGATTATCGAAGGCCAGGAAGATCGGGCGTTTGATCCGCCGCCTCCGCTCAATTCGTGACGGTCAATTCGTAGGAGCGGCGGAAGCCGCGAATGCAGTGCCGGTACCCATCGCCGCTCCTACGGCTATTTCCCCAGCATCGCCTCTTTCAAACCTTCGGTGACCGGTTGGCTGCCCAACCACACGCTGATGAGTCCACGACTGAAATCCGCCCCCGGAATGGTGCCCTTCACTTCACTGTTGACCAGCACCCGTGTCCCGACGCCAGGGATATAGTCGAGATGAATCACGTCGCCTTTCACCGCATCGCCAAAATAGCCATTGAACTTCTCCAGCCGCGGTTTCACGCGCTCGAACTCCTCCGCCTTCATGTTGGCTTGAAAGCCCTCTAACCACGCTTCCTGCAATTTGGCGGCTTCCACCTTGTCGTAGAGAAAGTGCATGGCGATACGGCGCGGTTGATCGGCAGCGATAATGGCATCTGCGGATGTGCTTTTCTCCACCAAATACAGCGCACCAATATAGACGCTGACGAAAAACTTCTTGCGTATGCCCGCACCGTTCAGCGACAACACCTGATCCACGGTTTCGATCCTTGCGGTTTCGGGAACCGAAACCCCTTTTATCTCCACGGCGGCGGCCCAACCCGCGCTTTGCGCCAACAGCACCAGAGTGACCGCATGTAGCCAGCGTCTCATGACATCGATCTCCTTTACACCGGTTTGCTCTTTCCACTTCCCTACCGCGGCGGCACTGCTCGATCAGTGCCCCTGGTAGAGTTCTTTCACGGGTTCTGCAAGGCGTTCCATTACTTTATTCCGCTTTAACTTCAGCGTTGGCGTGAGCAACCCGTTGTCGACTGTCCAAGGTTCCAGGCTCAGATAGATACGCCGGATCTGCGCGTAACCCGGGAACATGCGCACCTGCCCTGCGATGCGCTCAAGCACCAGTTTTTCGGTCTTCTCATCCTGCAACACCGAGGGATTGTTAGCATCGAGACCGTTTTCAACGGCAAACTCCCGCCATCTTTCCGCGTCCAGTACACACAGGGCGCTCAGGTAGGGGCGTTGTTCGCCGAGGATCATCACCTGTTCGATCAATGGATCCATCGCAATCGCCATCTCCATATCGGCGGGCGATACCTTTTCACCGTTGCTCAATACCAGAATCTCCTTGATACGGCCGGTGATGTAAATATGGCCCGTTTCATCGATGCGCGCCTTGTCACCGGTTTTCAGCCACCCATCCTCGGTGAGCACCTGCCGGGTCGCCTCTTCATTACCCCAGTAGCCGAGCATGATGTTGGGACCACGCGCCAGCAGTTCATCGTTGTCTCCGATCTTTACCTCCACATCGATGATGACGGTTCCCACGCTTTCGGGCACATTGTCCTCGATACGGTTGCCGGAAATGACCGGTGAACTTTCGGTGAGGCCGTAGCCTTGAAGTATGGGGACGCCGAGGCCAATAAAGGTGCGGGCAATATCGGGCGTCAGCGGTGCTCCACCACTGATCGCCACCCTGAGGCGCCCGCCCAGTTTCTCGGTGATCTTGCCGGCAACCAGCGCCTTGAGTATCGGCCAGGCGAGCAGCGACGGCTTCCAGGGGCCTCTTCCCTGTTCGCGTAGGAACTTGGTCCAACCGACGTTGACGGCGGCAAAAAACAGCTTCTTTGCCAGCCCACCCTTCTCCTCCAGTCCCGCCATTATCTTGGCGTACACCCGCTCGTAGATACGCGGTACGCTGATGAGCACGGTGGGGCGTATCGTCAGCAGATCTTCACCCAGCAACAGGATTGAACGTGCGTAAGCCACCGTGGCACCGACCATCAGGGGGAAATAATAGCCACCCATGCGCTCAAGCGTATGCGAGAGCGGCAGGAACGAGAGCATCAGATCATTTTCATCGACATGGATCAGTTTGGAGGCGGCATACGCGTTGGTGACCATGTTGTTGTGGCTCAGCATCACCCCCTTGGGGAAACCCGTCGTGCCTGACGTATAGACGATGGAGGCCAGATCTCCCGGTTTCGCACTCGATGTGCGGACTTCAGTGGTTTCAGAGGGCAACCACTCGTCCCTGGTCGTCAGACGATCGTCCGGCAAGGGTATGCCCAAACTGCGAACGGCTACTATGCGCCGTACACCCAACATCTCCTGACGTACATCAGCGACACGTTCCCACTCTTCAGCACCCCCTATGACCAGAAGCTTGGCGCCCGAATTGTTGAGTATGTAGGCGACATTCCCGCCACGATCATCAGCGTAGACCGGCACGGTAATCAGCCCCAATGCCATCGCCGCCTGATCGAACATGACCCACTCGCGACAGTTGCGCATCATGATCGCCACGCGGTCACCCGCCACCAGACCCTCGCGCTCCATGGCGATCTGCCAGCGACCCACTTCGGCGGCCATCTGCGCCCAGGTGGTGTCTTTCCATTGGCCGCTGGCTTCGTCGAAGTGCCGATACGCGACCCAGTCGGGTGATCTCGCCACACGCGCACGGAACAGCCCGCCCAGGGTTCCAGCCTCAGCCACTGTTATGACATTCTGCTTGTCGTTATTGCCCATTTCGTTTTCTCCTTCAGCGATTCAACTCACCGCTGGAACCGTTTCGCCCCAAGTTTTTTCGTTCCACTATTGCTGCCCGCATTGAGCAGCGATGCCGCTCAGTCCTCTTTGGTTACCGCCGCGGTCAGCGACCGGTGCGGTGCAAACCGTGATCCTATTCGCCCTGCCAATTGCTCCATCGCCCTGACGATGTCGGTACGACCGCGCCGATTCATATAGTGCATCACGCCGCCGCGAAAAGGCGCGAATCCAGCGCCGAACACCATACCCGCATCGAGCAGATCACCATCATCAATCACCTGCTCCGCAAGACAGGCCTGAGCCTCATTGATGATGCGCAGCACCATGCGGTCCGCCATGGCCAGCAACTCCTGCTCGTCGATGCCTTCGTGTTTACGCTGGGTGCGCCGGCCCTTGGTGTAGGTATAGAAACCCTCACCGGATTTACGCCCCAACCGTCCCTGGGAGACCAGGCTCTCCAGCCGCTGGGGCACTTCACCACCGTAGTGCTGAGTCAACACTCGCGCCACGGAAAGGCAGACATCCAGACCGACGGTGTCGGCCAATTCCACGGGGCCGATAGGCATGCCGAAACGCCGTGCCGCCTCGTCGACCACCTCCGGTGCGACGCCCTGCTCAACCAATTCGACCGCCTCCATCAGATAGGGCATCAACAGGCGGTTGACCAGGAATCCCGGCGCGCTGCGTACCGGCAGGGCGAGACGATCGATGGCGCGGACGAACGCCGCAGCCTGCTCGATCAACTCCGGCGGCGTCTCTGGGGTGCTCACCACCTCGACGAGCTGCATCCTGGCAACGGGATTGAAAAAGTGCAGCCCAACCAAACGCTGCGGATCCTCCAGCGCCTGGGCGATCTCCTGCAACGGAATACTGGAGGTGTTGGTCGCCAGCAGCGCAGTACTCGGGGCACGCGCTTCCACACTGCGGAACAGGTCTCGCTTGGCCTGCAGATCCTCGACGATGGCTTCGATGACCAGATCGGCACGCGCAACGCCATCACCGTGAGGATCCGGCACCAGCCTGTCGAGTGCCGCCTGCACACGATGCGGCTGCTTGAGCCGCTTGCGAAACAGGGTCGCCGCCCGGGCAATGGCCGGGGCGATCTGTGCCGGACCGCGATCCTGCAGTGTTACGCTGAGTCCGCGCAGCGCGCACCATGCCGCGATATCACCGCCCATGGTTCCAGCGCCGACGACGTGCACATGGCGCACTTGCAGCGGACTCGCTTTGCCGAGCTCGCGCAGGCGCTCGCGCAGCAGGAACACGCGGATCAGGTTGCGCGCCGTCTCGCCCATCGCCAGGCGCGCGGCGGATTCCGCCTCGCGCTCCATCATCCTTGACCAATCGCCACCATGACCGCGCCACAGCTCGATGACGGCGTAAGGGGCCGGGTAGTGTTCTTCCCGGGCACGTTCTGCCACCTGGCGCTTGACCCAATATGCGAGCAACTCGCGCCCGGGCTTGAGCTCGAGGGCTTTCAACCACCACGGCAAGCGATGCGCGGGCAACTCCCGCAGCAGGCCAAGCGCTGCGCGCTGCAGATGGCGCCGCGGCACGGCGTAATCGATCATGCCCATCTTCTGCGCGCGGCGCGCGTCGACGGTGCGACCGCTCAGCATTAAATCGAGCGCCGCAGGGGCTCCGATCAACCGGGTGAGTCGCACGGTCCCGCCCCAGCCGGGATGAAAGCCCAGCATCACCTCGGGCAGTCCAAGACGGGTGGCAGGCGCATCGTCGGCAACGCGGTAACGGCAGGCGAGGGCCAATTCGAGACCACCGCCCAGGCAGAAGCCATTGATGGCGGCGACCGTGGGAAAAGGCAGCTGCTCGATACGATCGAACAGCGCCTGCACCCGCTTCACCATCAGCAGCGCGGCATCGAACTCGGTCACCGTCGCAATCTCGTGGACATCGGCCCCGGCGATGAATCCGTGTTCTTTGCCGGAGGCGATCACCAGACCCGCGGGCGGTTCGGCGAGCAAGCGATCCAGCATCGAGGCGAGCTGCTCCAGCACTTCGCTGGAAAGCACGTTGGTGGCACTGTTCGCCTGATCCAGGTAGAGCCAGGCGACGCCACCCGCGTCGCGTTCGAGACGCCAATGTTGTGGTGCTTTAGCCATGGGACGACCCCAGGGCCTCGATCAGCGTGGCGCCGCCCTGGCCGCCGCCGATACACAGCGAAGCCACCGCGTAACGCCCACCCTCGCGCTGCAACACCTTGAGCGCATGCAGCACGATGCGCGCGCCGCTGGCGCCGATCGGATGCCCGAGGGCGATGGCGCCACCGTCGGCGTTCAATCGATCCCGATCGATAGTGCCAAACGTGCCGGACAATCCGAGCACATCACGGCAGTAGGCTTTGTCTTCCCAGGCGGCGAGCACCGCCAGGACCTGCGCGGCGAAGGCTTCATTGATCTCCCAGTAATCGATACGTTCCTGACGGATGCGCTGGCGTTTGAGCAGCATCGGCACGGCATGCGCGGGCCCCAGACCCATCTCCGCAGGATCGAGGCCGGCCCAGGCGACATCGACGATGCGCCCGATGACCGGCAACTGGTGGCGCTTGACCGCCGCCTCGGAAGCGAGCAGCAGACAGGCCGCGCCATCGGTGATCTGTGCGCTGTTGCCGGCCGTGACATTGCCGAACTTGCGATCGAAGACCGGCTTCAATTTGGCGAGTTTGTCCAGCGATGAATCGGGCCGCACCCCGTCGTCGGTTTCGTACAGACCACCCTTCTCGTCGAATAGCGGCGTGATCTCGTCGAGGCTCCCGGTGGCCTGGGCTGCAGACAGGCGCTGATGGCTGGTCACGGCGAAGGCGTCCATCGCATCACGATCGATAGCGAAGCGCTGGGCGACAATCTCCGCCGTCTGGCCCATGGAAAGATTCACGGTGGGGTCGGTCAATCCGCGCAAGAGGCTGATCACCGGCACCAGATGACGCGGACGCAGGCGGCCGATCGCCTTGAGCCGCGTGGGCAGATCACGCGCGGTCTGCCAAGCGACCAGCCACTCGACCATCGCCCGCCCCCACAGCACCGGCGCATGACTCATGGAATCGGTGCCGCCGGCCAGCACCAGATCGGCACGGCCGGAGGCGATATTGTGCAGCGCGCTGTCGATGGCCTGCATGCCCGAAGCGCAGTTGCGCTGCACCGTCCATCCGGGCACCCGGTGACCGCAACCCATGCGTAGTGACACAACACGCCCGATGTTGGCCTCATCCGGACTGGGGATCATGCACCCCAGAATCACTTCATCGATTGCATCGGGCGCGAACGGTTGTCGCATCAGCAACGCACGCCCGGCGGCGACGGCCAGATCGCTGCCGCTGAACGCGCCCGGCCCATTGCGTGCCTTGAGGAACGGGGTACGCGTCCCATCGACCACGTAGACGGATTGCGGCCTCACGCCTGTTCGCGCTGCGCACATGGCGCCTCCTGGTTCTCGCGACCAAAATCGGGCGGGAAGTCATCGACCTGGATGATCTCCCAGACCAAGGCCCAATACTCCCGTAGCGACTTCGCCTGCGCTTCGCTCACCACACCCGCTGCAAGCGCCCGCACGAGGAGTTCCTCTTCATCCGCTCCCGCGATGATGCCATCACGCTGGGCGTGGCGCAGCTGACGTTCCGTCTCCTCGGTGCCATCGGCCAGATGCAGCGCCTGCTCCAAGCGCCGCAGCGGATGGTCGGCTTCCGCGGGGATATACAACCCGGCGGTAAGCCGATCACGACTGCCGGAATCCCGCAGCAACAGCTCCGCCACCTGCGTTTCGAGCCGATCGTCAGGCGGGAAGTAGGTACGCCCGGCGGGGAAGATCCAGCCACGCAGAATGCGCGCCAGTCCCCTCGAGGGTAGATTGATCAGCGCCTCGATCATCCGTTTCTCGGCCAGGTAGAGCGCTTGCTGACACCCCCAGTGCACAAAGGGCAGATCCTTGACCATGCGCCCTTCGTGATCGAAGCGCTTGAGAATGGCGGAACCCAGGTAGAGGCAGCTCAGCACATCGCCCAAGCGAGCGGACAGGCGTTCACGTCGCTTCAGTTCGCCGCCCAGGGTCATCATCGACATCTCCGTCAACAGCGAGAAAGCGCAGCTCACCCGGGTGAAATGCTTATAGTAGTGCCGCACGGGGCCGCCTTCGGGAACGCGCACCAAACGCCAGCCGCCCAATCCGTAGAACAGGGTTCGTGCCCCGCTTGCCACGGCGTGGCGAATGTGCCCGAAGAAGGCCTGATCGAAGTCGGTCAGCGCCTGCTTTCCGTCCGCGGCGTGGGCCGCGCGCATTTCGCGCAACAGGTAGGGATGGCAACGAATCGCGCCCTGCCCGAAGATGATCAGGCTGCGCGTCAGGATGTTGGCCCCCTCCACGGTGATGCTGATCGGCACCGCCTGATACGCCCGTCCCAGATAGTTGCGCGGTCCCAGGCAGATACCCGAGCCGCCCTGGATATCCATGGCATCGTTGACGATCTGGCGCATCATCTCGGTCAGGTGGTACTTGAGAATGGCCGAGATCACCGAGGGTTTTTCGCCCAGATCGAGCGCACCGCAGGTCATGACCCGCGCGGCATCCATCATGTAGGTCATACCGCCGATACGGGCGAGGGGTTCCTGAATCCCCTCGAAGCGGCCGATGGGGGTCTTGAACTGCTTGCGCACACGGCTGTAGGCGCCGGTGGCGCGGCTCGCCACTTTGGCGGCACCCACGCTGAGCGCGGGCAAGGAGATGGAACGCCCCGCGGCCAGCGATTCCATCAGCATGCGCCAGCCATTGCCCGCCTGTTCGAGCCCGCCGATGATCCACTCCAGGGGGATGAAGACATCGTGGCCCTGGGTGGGGCCGTTCTGAAACACGGCATTCAGCGGCAGGTGGCGCCGCCCGATGACCACACCGCGAGTGTCCGCCGGGATCAGCGCGCAGGTAATGCCCAGATCGTCCTCCTCGCCCAGCAGATGATCGGGATCGAGGAGTCGGAACGCCAACCCGATCACCGTGGCGACCGGTCCCAGGGTGATGTAGCGTTTGTTCCAGTTGAGGCGGATGCCGAGAACGTTGCTCTTGCCAGCGTATTCACCGTGACAAACCACGCCGGTATCTGGGATCGCTGCTGCGTCGCTGCCGGCGGTCGGCCCGGTCAGGGCAAAGCAGGGGATCTCTTCACCCCTGGCGAGACGCGGCAGATAGTGTGCCTTCTGTTGGTCGGTGCCGTAATGCAGCAGCAATTCGGCGGGGCCCAGCGAGTTGGGCACCATGACTGTCACCGCGGCTGTGAGGCTGCGGCTGGCAAGCTTGACGACCACGGCGGAATGCGCCAGCGCGGAGAACTCCAGGCCCCCGTAGCGCCTGGGAATTATCATCCCGAAGAATCCCTTGTCCTGCAGAAACTCCCAGACGTTGGGCGGAAGATCCTGCCACTCGTGGGTCACCTTCCAGTCATCGATCAACGCGCAAAGCTCTTCGACCGGACCGTCGAGGAAGGCCTGTTCTTCGGCCGTCAATGCCGGCAAACGCAGATCCAGCAGTTTGTTCCAGTCGGGATTGCCGCTGAACAGATCGCCGTCCCACCAGACGGTTCCCGCGTCGAGCGCCTCCTGCTCGGTACGGGAGACCTCCGGTAGCACTTTGCGAAAGGCGGCCAGAACATGACGGCTGATCAGAAGACGGCGCAACGGCGCGACCACGAGCGGCACAACCAACAGCAGGGAGACGGCCAGCAGGACAAGGGCAGTGGTATCGCCGATCCCGCCCACCAGGCGCGCGCAGGCGATCAGAACAGCGAAGGCAGCCCACCAGCCCCACCCCGGGGCGCGCAGCATCGCCAGCGTCCAAACCGACGCCAACGCCACCAGTAGCCAAATCAAACCGCTGGCCATTGCCTCCTCCTGCCTCCAAAGTACCCAAGGCGCCGCCGGAGTGACTCTTGCGTTCGCCCCGCGCCGCTCAACCCCTCGACCGGGGTGACCGGCTACCGCCACAGCATACCTTCATACGGTGGATTAATTCAAACGTTCGTTTCAATTCAGCATCCGGACCCAGACTGTCGCCGCGCTATTTCAATCGGCGGCTGCCCTTCCCGCGCTCGGCAACCTCCGAACCTCGCAAACTATGCGGGTTTCTCGGCTTTCATACCCGCCGAGAGAAATTCGACCAGCCGCTCGGTCATGCCATCCACATCGTCCGGATCACAGTAGGGGCAGGCCGCGAGCAGGTGTAGTGCATCGGTTCCCGCCATGGCGTAGGCAATGGTGCCGATCACGAAATGCATCCGCCAATAGAGATCTTCGGCACCCAGCTGCGGCAGTGCCGCGCCCAGCGCCTCACCGTACCGCAGCTTGATGTCCTGATAGAGACCCGGCATGAAACGTCGGAGATGCTCGTTGGGTTCCACGTAGGAGCGTCCCAGGAGACGCATGAACACCATACCGCCGCGCGCGGGATCCTGGCTCACCTGGAGAGCGGGTTCGATAAAGGTACGCAAAATGGCGGCGACAGACGCAGCCCCCGAACCCGCGGCTTCATCCAGCATGTCGAGCTGCCGCAGTCGCTCCGCATTCAGCGGTTCGACACGGCGCCGAAAGACCTCCTCCAGCAACCCTATTTTGGAGCCAAAATGGTAATTGACCGCCGCCAGGTTGACCGCAGCGGCGGCGGTGATCGTGCGCAGCGAAGTGGCGTCAAAACCCTTGTCCGCAAACAGCCTTTCGGCAGCGTCGAGAATACGCGCCTTGGTCGCAACGTTGTCCCCCAATTCGTTTCGAGCGCGCACGTTCATCACAATCGAGTATAGACGAGTTCAAACGTTCGTTTAAAGTTGCGTCAGTGTTCCGCCGGGCTCCGCAGCGGCCAACTGCGCAGGGTCTCGTACAACGCACCGCTCGGGAGGGTTTGCGAGCGCACGAGTGAAAAGGACGTCACCGGCCAGGGTGGAATCGCCGCAGAAGATCCTGTCTCTACACGATCGGCCTTGCGCAGCAACGTGAGGTGCGGTGTGAATACCCTGCTCTCGGCGCTCAGCCCGCACCCCGGCAGCAGGGCGCGCAGTTGATCGACCAGCCTGATGAGCGCGGGAGGGATCTGTTGGGTGCTGGCCCAAACGATCCTGTTGCGCGACCGGTAGTCCAGCCTCTCGAACGCCAGTGTGAAGGCCTCGGCAGCGATCTGATCGGCCGCCCTTTCCAGACAGATCCGCTGCGTGCCGCTCACCGCACCCAGGAAGGCCAGCGTGACATGGAGGTTTTGTTGCGGTATCCAGCGGCCGGTTGCGCGCGGCAACCGCTTTGTTGCCTGTGCCTGGCAGGCTTCCTGCCAAGCATCGCTTGGCCAGAGCGCGAAGAACAGCCTCTCGTGGTCAACCTTCATCCGTGAACAGTTGGATCACGCCCTGCAATGCATGGGCTGCCGCGTGTCGTCGAACGGCATCCCGGTTTCCCGTGAACTCCCTGCGCTCGGTCAGCACTTCGCCGGCCTCGGTTCCCCATCCAAACCACACCGTCCCCACCGGTTTTTCGGCCGTACCCCCCTCCGGCCCTGCGATACCACTCACTGCCACCGCCACCTGCGCGGTGCTGTTGCGTAGTGCGCCGGTCACCATGGCCGTGACCGCTGCTGCGCTCACCGCACCCTGCCTCGCGAGCACCTCTTCAGGCACATCGAGCATCGAACATTTGGCGTTGTTGGAATAGGTGACAAAACCCCGGTCGAACCACGCCGAACTCCCCGCCCGATCGGTGATCAGTTTGGCGATCCAGCCACCGGTGCAGGACTCGGCTGTCGCCAGTTGCCATCCACGATCCCGGAGCCTGTCGCCAACCTCGCAGGCCAGATCATGGAGCCTGCGCTCTGAGGGCGGCGCGGGGGTTTGCTTCATGGCTCGTTGAGAAGAGTGACGACGTCCTGTGCGATTGGCGCATCACGGTCAGTGGAACAGATCGTCGGGGTCACGCTTGTGTTCCTTGCTGTCGAAACCATCTTCATCGAAGCATAACAACACGCCACGGTCGTGAACAGTCGTTTCCAGAACGACACGCCGCCCCCACAGACGATAGAGATGCTCCAGAGTTTTCTCGGCAAAATCGAGTTTGAGTTCGCGCCCATCGTGATAGTGCTTGAGATAAAGCGAGCGGTCGCGATCGTAGTCGGCGTCCTCGACCTTGATCACCGGCACGGCGCCCATGCCTACATTGCTGATGAGCGTCTGTCGAATCGCATCGCAACCCTCGTCGTTAGCCACGTGGGTGACGACCTGCTCTTTGCCGCGCGCCTGGTGGCGGAAAAGATCCAACTCTTCGATCAGCTCATTGCTCAGAAACCGGCGTAAGAACGACGCATCTCGATCCACTTCCCGGACCTCGAACAGTTTCGCCAACGCCTGTCCGTCCGGCGGTACATCGGGCGACGGCAGTACGCCGCCGGTATCCCCGAATCGTCGCCATATGTCATCCCAGATCTTCAAACCCAGATGGTAGGGATTGAGATCGCCGGTGATGGGTCGCACTACCTGATTATGATGAACCAGGAACTCCAAGTGCATCGATTGGGGAAGCTCGAGGTTATTCATGATGGTGCGATGCCAAAAGCTGGCCCAGCCCTCATTCATGATCTTGGTTTCTATTTGCGGCAGGAAATACTCGGCTTCTTCGTGAACGATGGTCAGTAAATCGCGCTGCCATTCCGTCAATTGCCGGTTGTTGTCCCGAATGAAGAGCAGTAGATCCGCTTCCGGTTCCAGAGGAATCCTGTCCAGATCGACGGCGCTGGCCTCCTGTCCCTTGTGAATCGTTTGGTAGGCATCTCGCGCCGGATAGGAGCGCTCCGCAGCCGCGGCGATCTGCTCCTGCGGGGAACGTTTGCGCAGCGCGCGGTTGCGGTTGAGTTGCAACGAAAGCGCATGCGCGGCGTCCAGGGTCAGTTCAACCTCCTTGCGCCCGATCGAGGGATCCTCCACATAGCGGCGCACCCGTTCAGCGTGCAGCTTGAAGTTGCTCACCGTCAATTCGGCCCGGGTATGGGCGAAGGTGAAGTTGTTTTTGAAGAAATCGTTGTGGCCGTAGACATGTGCCATGGTGAGCACGGTCAGCGCGAGGGAGTTCTCCCGCATCAGGTAGGCAATGCACGGATTGGAGTTGATCACCATCTCATAGGGCAAACCCGACACACCATGGTCATAGGTCGTCTTCAATTTTTCATAGGATTTCCCGTAGGACCAATGCGGATAGTGCGCGGGCATACCCGAGTAGGCCATGTAGCTCAACATCTGAAGATGATCGCTGACCTCGTACTCTTGCGGATAACACTCGAGCCCGAAAGCATCCACTTTCTCTCTGATCCGCTCATCCCATCGTTTCAGTTCCTCAATATCCAATTCGCCGCTCATGCGGGCGTCTCCCCGTCTCCTGTCTCCGGGAGGCGCTCACGTTTCAACAACGCCTTGAAACTCGGCCAGACATCATCCTTACGTTTTATAAGAACGGCCTGATAGTTTTCGGCATCAATCTTCTCAAACGCCTCTATCAGAGAACTCTCATAATGGAGCGAATAGGGTTTTATCTCACCGTAGCCAAACAGATTGCATACCTCACACAGCTGTTTGGCCGCGCGCAACGTCTGCTCATTATCACTGGCAAAGTTGTCGCCGTCCGAACAATGAAATGCATAGATGTTCCAATGTTCAGGATGATAGCGATCGCGTATCACCTCCAGCGCCTTGTTATAACCCGATGAGATCATCGTGCCACCCGATTCGCCCTTGTGAAAGAACTCCTCCTCGGTAACTTCACGTGCCTGGGTATGGTGGGCGATGAAGACCAGTTCGACATGTTGATAGCGGGTGCAGACGAAACGATGCAACAAGAAGAAGAAGCTGCGTGCCAGATATTTCTTCATCATGTCCATCGAACCCGATGTATCCATGATGCAGATCACCACCGCATTGGAAGAAGGCTTCATATCCGGCACGCGATGGCGGAACTTCAAATCGTCCTGATGAAACGGGAAACGCCCATCGTCGCGCGCTCGTCCGGCTCGGGTTGTAGCCAGTTTGCGCCGCACGCGAGCGCGTGCCGAACGCTTTTTGTCCAGATGCACATGCACTCCGACCTGACGATAACCGCGCCTTTTGGAGGTGCGCTCCGACATCACCTGACGCAAACGTTTCTGTTCCATATCGGGAAGTGCCAGATCCTCAAACATGATAGAGATGAGTTCATCCAGCGTTACATCGGTTTCGTAATAGTCAAAGCCCGGCTGATTGCCGGCCGGCCCCGGGCCGGGTTCGCCGCCCTTTGCGCGACCCACGACCTGTCCTTCCTCGGTATCGCCATCACCGGTACCCACACCCGGCGTGTTTTCACCGTAGACAAAGCGATACTCGCGTATGGAACGAATGGGTATTTTTACGACGCGATCACTGGATTGACCAATAATCGCTTCCTCGGCAATAAGATCGGCGATGTTGTCACGGATCGATTCCAGCACTTTGCCACGGTGTCTCTGGCGATCACCGGCGCTGCGATCGGAGCGTAACGACTCAGAAGGAGAGTAGGGCCTGAAAATGGTTTCGCTGTTGCTCACCTTTCACTCCATTTGATGGGGTTTCACCGCGGAATCCCAAAATCGTCATAAAAGATCCGTATCGCTAGTCCTTCCACAAATTGTTGGCCGCGTACTTGAGAATTACATCAACGCAGTGTTCGCAGTAACCGTTGTCCATCAGATTCTGCACCATGCCGTCGTATTTTTGTTTCTGTTCTTCGTCGCGGGTGCGGGATTTGGTTATGATGCGGCTGATCTCACGAACCGAACTCATCAACTTCTTTTCGATCGCCGACTTCAAAGGCTCGTAGCTTTGGTAGTTGATCGTCTCGCCGCGGCGCTGACTGGCCCACAGGAAGGCGATCACTTCCTGGCGGAAACCCTCTGCGGCACTGCCGATAATGGCGATGTGTTCCTCAATGGACTTGAGAAACTCCTCGTCCGGTTCCAACTCTTCGTTGGTGTTGCGGTCTTTCACCTTGCTCTTGTTGACAAAAGCCTCGGCGTGGTCGAGATAGTTCTGGAACAACGATTCCGCCTGTTCCTGGTAGGAGTATACGAACGCCTTGGTAATCTCCTTCTCGAGCATCTCCAGGTACTCCTTGTGGATCATGTCCTGAAGAAACTCGAGATAGCGTTTGCGCACATCATCGGAGTAATCCGACGCTTTGACCATATTGACCAACGCCTCGCGCACATTGATCGGATTGATGCATTCGGGATTGTTGGACAACGCATTGTCGATCGCCTTCATGATGAACCGCGTCGAGATGCCGTTCATGCCCTCCGATTTTGCATCCTCGCGCAATTCGCGAACGCTAAGTCGCTTGGTCCTGCCCTTCTCTACCACCTCCTCACCGTCGTAGAGCCGCACTTTGGTCATCAAATCCACCTTCGGACTCTGCTCGAGGCGCGACAGAATGGCGAACAGCGAAGCGATTTCTATCGTGTAGGGCGCTATGTGGGCGTCGAAATCGGATTTGCCGAGTATTTTCTTGTAGATCTTGACCTCTTCGGTGACCCGCAGGTTGTACGGCACCTTGACGACAACGATACGATCGAGAATGGCTTCGTTGGTATTGTCGGCGCGGAACCGCTGCCATTCGGCTTCGTTGGAGTGTGCAACGATGACCGAATCGACATACACTGTGCCGTGGCGTCCCGGTGCGGGCACGAATTTCTCCTGCGTTGCGGTAATCATGGCATGCAGGTATTCCGTCTCATTCTTGAAAACCTCTATGAACTCGACCATGCCGCGGTTGCCGACGTTGAACGCCCCGTTGAGATCGAGCACGCGCGGATCGCCTTCTGAATAGATATCCAGCTTGGAGATATCCTCCGATCCGATCAGCACCGATGTATCCTGGTTGTTGGGATCGACCGGGGGTACGACGCCGATGCCGCGCCGGTCCCGTTTGGAGAACTCGATGGTCTCCACCATCATGGTTTCGTACTTGCCGTTGAATTCGTTCTTCAGGCGGTAGCGGCAAACCGGGCAGAGGTCACCCTCGATATGAACGCCCAGCATCTTCTCGAACTCGATACGCAGATGCCGCGGAATGAGGTGCAGGGGCTCCTCGTGGATCGGGCAACCGGCAATGGCGTAAATGGGATCGACCTGCTCCAAGCCGCCCTGCAACTTTTCCACCAGCGAGCTTTTGCCGGCGCCTACGGGCCCCATCAGGTAGAGCACCTGACGGCTCTCCTCGCCGTGCAGCGCAGCCGATTGGAAATAGCGCACGATCTGCGCCAATGTCGTCTCAACACCGAAAAACTCGTGTTCGAAGAACCCGTATACCTTCACCGGATCATCGGCAAAGAGGCGTTTGACTTTGGGATTCTCCGACTCTGCGATATCGCGTACGCCCGCGCCACGGATCAGCTCGTACATGCGTGCGTGCGCCAATTTGGTGATCGAAGGATCTTTTTTGACCACATCCAGGTAGTCGATCAATGTACCGCTCCACTTTTTAGTGGTGCGTTCCATCCGATCGCGTTCTATCAGTTCAGCAAACTCGCTCTTATCCTGCCCCATGGCTGTTACCTCCAGCTTGGATTTCGGAACTTATCCCCGGGCTGAACCATCATTGAACGTTCCCCATGAGAGAACCGCTGCCCGCAAGACTCTAGACAGCAAGCGCGGACACAGAGTTCAACCCGCTGCCAAGGTTTCCCTAAACCACTCATGCACTATCAATGCTGCCGCGCCTCTCCTGCAGACGATCGCTTTTCGTGTTGATTTTATTGGTGTTTTTTAGCAATCAGGTCCAAGCCGCGGGTAACTGCAAGCGGGCTGGCCGTTCGGGGGGCGGGCCTTGCTATAATCCTAGCCCACGTACTACAAAGCGTAACGGCGGCGTCGAAAAAGTTGTGCCGCTGCCGGTACCGAATCCACGTTTTCAAAGATTTACGCTGAAAACCGCAGCGGCGTCCCGTCGTCGAACGCCGCCGGTGGGCGTTGCAGCAGGATGCAGGAATCGATCGCGCATGGCCGTAGTCCAAGAAACCCTGGCTGCTCATACACCGATGATGCGGCAATACCTGCGCATCAAGAGCGAGCATCCCACGGTCCTGGTCTTCTATCGCATGGGCGATTTCTACGAGCTTTTCTATGACGACGCGATCAGAGGTTCGAAGCTGCTCGACATAACCTTGACCAGTCGCGGTCAATCGGCGGGCAAACCCATTCCCATGGCCGGTGTACCGGTTCATGCGGTGGATAACTACCTGGTGCGCCTGGTACGTCTTGGCGAATCCGTGGCCATCTGCGAGCAGACCGGCGATCCGGCCAAATCCAAAGGCCCCGTGGATCGTGAGGTTGTGCGGATAGTCACACCCGGCACGCTTACCGATGAGGCGCTGTTGGACGAACGGCGGGACACACTCCTGGTGGCGGTTCATTGTCGCCACGACCACTTTGGTATCGCGATACTGGATCTGGCCGGTGGCCGCTTCAGCCTCGAGCAGATCAGTGGCGAGGAATCCTTCCTGGCGGAGATGGAACGCCTCAAACCCGCTGAGCTTTTATGCGCAGAAGACGCCCTATTGCCGGCAGCCGCCGGTCGCCGTTCCGGCCTTACCACGCGCCCCCCGTGGCATTTCGCCCCGCAAACCGCCGAGCGCCGGCTCTGCGACCACCTGGGCACCCGTGATCTGAGTGGGTTCGGTTGCGAAGGTATGCCCCTGGCCATTGCGGCGGCCGGTGCACTGCTTCAGTACGTTGGAGATACACAGCGCAGTTCGCTGCCGCACATCCGCAGCCTGCGCATCGAGCATCCCGGCGACGCGATCCAGATAGACGCCAATAGCCGTCGCAATCTCGAAATCGATACCAATCTCGCGGGGGTCCAGCAGCATACGCTCCTGGGAATACTCGACCACACGGCCACCGCAATGGGCAGCCGCGCTCTGCGGCGCTGGGTGAACCGGCCGCTGCGCGACCAGGAACGGCTCCGCAAGCGGCTTCAAGCGGTTGAAACGCTGATTGACAATCGCGCCTATGAGGGCTTGCACACGCATCTGAAGGGGATTGGAGATATCGAACGCATCCTCACCCGAATCGGGCTGAGATCCGCGCGGCCCAGAGATCTCTCCGCGCTGCGCGACAGCTTGCAACTGCTTCCTGAATTGCGGTGTTCGCTCGCGACCCTCGATTCCCCCCAGTTGGCGGAATTCCACAACCGAATCGACGAATCCCCCGAGGCCCTGACACGGTTGCGTGCGGCTGTGATCGAGGTCCCTCCAGTCCTGATTCGAGATGGCGGCGTCATCGCTCCCGGTTACGACAGCGAACTCGACGAACTGCGCGCCTTGAGCGAGAACGCCGACCAATTCCTCCTCGATCTCGAATCACGAGAGCGCCAGCGCACCGGTATCGCGGCTCTGAAAGTGAGCTACAACCGGGTCCATGGTTACTACATCGAATTAGGTCGCAGTCATGCCGAGCGCATCCCGGACGATTACATCCGCCGCCAGACACTCAAATCGGCGGAACGCTACATCACACCGGAACTCAAGGGTTTTGAAGACCAGGTACTCAGCGCCCGCGAGCGCGCGCTGACCAGGGAGAAGGTGCTCTACGAAGAACTGTTGGACCTACTGGCCGAATGGATCCCTGCCTTGCAGGAGAGCGCCGATGCGCTCGCCGAGCTCGACGTTCTGGTGACCTTTGCCCACTGCGCCGCCACGCTTGAATGGAATTCACCCCGGTTTTCTCCCGAAACGGGGCTGCATATTGAAGCGGGCCGCCATCCGGTAGTGGAACAGGTTACCGATCAGGCCTTCATCCCCAATGATCTGCATCTGGGTCCGGACCGCCGCATGCTGATCATCACCGGACCCAATATGGGTGGTAAATCGACCTACATGCGCCAGGTTGCACTCATCGTGGTACTGGCTCATATCGGGAGCTACGTGCCCGCTCGAACCGCCGTCCTCGGACCGATAGATCGCATCTTTACCCGCATCGGGGCGGCCGACGATCTCGCCGGCGGCCGTTCGACCTTCATGGTGGAAATGACTGAGACCGCCAACATCCTGCACAACGCCAGCACGCAGAGTCTGGTGCTGATGGACGAGATCGGTCGTGGCACAAGCACCTTTGACGGCCTGGCCCTCGCCTGGGCCTGCGCTCGCCATCTGGCCGAACATATTGGTGCCTACACCCTGTTCGCCACCCACTATTTCGAGCTCACCCGACTACCCGAAGAGGTTGCGGTAGTCGCGAATGTCCACCTCAACGCAGTGGAGCATGACCAGCGCATCGTGTTTCTTCACAGTGTCGAGGAGGGTCCGGCCGATCGCAGTTACGGTCTGCACGTCGCCGCGCTGGCCGGCGTTCCCCCCGCCGTGATCGAACCGGCGCGTGCCTACCTTCTGGAGCTCGAACAGGGGAGGTCTGCAAACGCCGGCGCAACACCCGGTGCTACTCAACTGCCGCTGTTTTCCGCCAAAACCCCCAGCCAGGTGGAGACTGCGTTGGCCGATCTCGACATCGATGATCTCTCGCCGCGCCGGGCGCTGGAATGGATCTACCGATTGCGGGAGATGTTGGCGCAGGATTGAAAAGACGACAGGCGGCTCATCGCCGCCTGTCGCCTGGGCATCCCGCCCCGTTTCACTCTCCCTGTGACTGCGTCCTTGCTGCGGCGTCCTGCCGTCGATCACATCCTGTAGAGATCCCTGACTGGTTACCCCCATGCCTTGATGGCGTGTCATCCTGAACGATTGGGAGGCAGGTCGGCGTCCTTTCCAACCAGGGGTACAAGATGCCCGCACTGATTGTGAAACGGTAGTGCCCGACGACCGCCCTTCGCGGGCAACAGACCCTGCATGAACGCTGCTGCAATCGAGTATTCGGTTAATTTATCAACCACTTGAATCCTTCAGTCGCGTCATCTGTCGGTAGATCTCCTACACCGATTTCCGTGCCTTGCCACATCGACTTCGGTTGCTCCCTACACCGAGAGGCGTCACCGCCGGAATCCATCGGTCTGGTTGTGGCCCCCCGCGCTCTTCGGTAGAGTGACAAAGCTCAATTACATGGCTCTGGTCGCTGTCGAGAACAATGAAAAATAGCCCCCATATCGTCGAAGTCACCGATGACAACTTCGAGCACACCGTCATTGCCGCTTCTCATATCGCACCAGTGCTGGTCGATTTCTGGGCGGAGTGGTGCCAGCCCTGCAAACAGATGCTGCCCACCCTGCTCAAGCTGGTCGACGAGTTCGCCGGCGATTTTATTCTCGCCAAACTCAATATCGATGAGCAGAGCAATCTTGCCGCAGAGGCCGGAGTTCGCAGCGTTCCCACCGTCATGGTGTTCCGAAAAGGGATGGTGGTGGATCAGTTCCTCGGCGTACAGCCTGAGACCGTGATCCGCGAAATAATCGAACGCAATCGGTTCAGTGAAGCAGACCGATTGATGTCACAGGCCGCAGAGAAGGCCGCTCTGGGGCTCTGGCCGGCGGCGACCGCCCTGGCACACCAGGCTGCCGTCCTGGAACCCGGCAACGGAGTACTGCAATTCGAGGTGGCAGGCTTCCTGGTCAGTGCCGGCGATCTCGATGGGGCCGAGACAACATTGGCGGGCTTGCCCCGTGAAATCCGTGAAAGCCCGGAAGCGGACACCCTGCGCGCGCGTATTGATCTGTCACGCGCCCTTATTGCGGCACCCGACCGCAGCGCGCTGGAAGAGACCGTCGAGCAACAGCCGCTTGAACCCCTGCCGCGCTACCAGCTCGCTGCCCGTTATCTGGAAGACGGCGAAGCCGAATCGGCATTGCAACAACTGCTTGCCATCGTGCAGATGGACCGGGGTTTTCGCGAAGACGGTGCGCGCAAGGCGATGCTCGCGGTATTCGCCCAACTCGGCCCCGATGATCCGTTGATCGCGCGCTATCGCACGCAAATGCTTAACATCCTGCACTAACGATGCCGCTTGCCATGAATCAGCCTGTGCGCAAACCACATCTCAGGGAGTTTGAACAGGTGACACCCGCCATCGGGATTGGCACCGTCGTGCAACTCACGCTCACTACACGACATGAACGCCTCAGCAGCCATTTCATCGGGATGGAGACCGGCAACTACTGGATCGTGGCCGATCCCCTCAAGCACGCAGGCGTCCCCTACCCTATCTCGTCCGGCAATCCGATCAGTGTCCGCTACCGATTCCGGGGTGCGGTGTACGGTTTTGTTGCCGAACTGGTGGAACGCATCGAATCTCCCGCCAAACTGCTTTTTTTGCGCTGCCCCGAGCTGGTTGCAAGGCATGTACTGCGCAATACCCGGCGTATTGACTGCCAGCTCCCCTGTACGGTGGTGGCAGGCGACAGCGAGTTGCCGGGCAAGTTGCTCGACATCAGCTCCGAGGGGTGCAGGTGCGCGGTGCGCCTGTCCGCGAACCACCCGGAATTCCTGTTCAAGAGCGGTGACGAGGTGGTGCTCAATCTCAAGCTGCCCGGCATCGCCTATGAACAGATCGTGTGGGGTGAGGTGAAGAATCTCAAGGCAGATGCCGAACGCGCGCGCTTTGGCCTCCGTTTCGATCAGCTCGACATCGATGTACAAGGCCGCCTGGCCGAGTTTATGAAGGCCGTTGAGGATCTCTAAACAACATCGCACGTACTACCCTCGCGGGTGATGGTCGGTGTGGAGTTGCTTGAGCCGCTCGCGCGCTACATGCGTATAAATCTGGGTCGTTGACAGATCGCTGTGCCCGAGCAGCAGCTGCACCACCCGTAGATCCGCTCCGTGATTGAGCAAATGGGTGGCAAACGCATGGCGTAACGTGTGAGGAGATAGATGTTTGGTGATGTTCGCCTGGCGGCTGTAGCGCCTGATGATATGCCAGAAGGTTTGTCGCGTCATGGGCTTTGCCCGACGTGAAAGAAACAAGCCCGCGTTATCGTTGCCCCGCACAAGTTCCGGGCGCGCTTCATCCAGATAGCGGGCCAGCCATTCCAACGCATCCTCCCCCAGGGGTATCAGGCGTTCTTTGTTCCCTTTACCGGTCACTCGGACCACCCCGAGGCGTTGATTGCACTGATCGATGCGCAGCGTAACCAGTTCCGATACCCTGAGCCCCGTTGCGTAGAGCACCTCCAGCATGGTGCGGTCGCGCAGCCCCAGCGGGGTACTCTCATCGGGCGCGGCGAGAAGTCGACTCACCTCCTCCTCGGTGAGTGAATCGGGCAGCCTGCGTCCGATGCGCGGCGCATCGATTCGAGCACTTGGATCCTCCTGGAGTCTGCCCTCGCGTACCTGGTAGCGGTAGAAGCGTCGCAGCGTCGAGAGCAGACGCGCGCTGCTGCGCGGCTGAGCACCCCCACCAGCCCGTTCCGCCAGGTAGGCAAGCAGATCGGATCGTCCGGCCTGGAGCAGCAGGCGTCCCCCCTGTTGGCCGAGCCAGCCAGCGAATCCCAGCAGGTCCGCTCGATAGGCTGCAAGCGTATTCCTGCTCAGTCCTCGTTCCATCCAGAGTACATCAAGGAACTCTTCGATCTGCTCGCGCGAGGCCATGTCACGCGCCAAGCCCTGGCACCCCTTCATGATTGAGCAGCCAACGTTTAACCTCGAGCCAATGGCCGTCGGTTGCACCAGAAAATCCCCCCAGCCCGTGCGCCGACACGACCCGGTGGCACGGAATAACCACGACAACAGGATTGGCACCACAGGCACCGCCCACGGCCCGCGCAGAAGACCCCAGTTCACGCGCCAACTCGCCATAGGCGCGCGTCTGTCCCCGCGGTATCCGCACCATCGTCTGCCAGACCCGCCGCTGGAAAAGTGTTCCCTGAGGCGCTACGGGCAGGTTCAAAGGAACCCGGGCATCGCGCAGGTACGCGGCCAGCACGCCTGCCGCTCGCTCGGCAAATTCGGAGTTGGCGCAGAGCCGCGGTGATTCCCCGGGCAGGAAATCCACGCCCACAAGGGCACTCTCGGACACCGTCACACCCAGGGCTCCGAAGGGGGCGGGAACGATGGCATCGTAGGGTGGCGCCCTACCGGTTCGGCGTCGCGATTCTGCCCGACTGCGTTTCATGGCCTGGCGGCTGTTACAGCCCCAACACCTTTGGCCTCCAACGCCTGTTCCTTGAGCTGCAATTGCTGGATCTCACGCTGCAGGACTGCGCGCCGGCTGGGGTCGCGAGTGGCGTTGAGCAAGCCGTGAAACAGGCGCCTCGCATCGACGTAGAGATGTGCACTCGCCAACTCACGGGCCGCCTGATAGCGCGCGGTCTGCGCCCACCGATCCATACTGAAAAGATCTACGAGAGTGGCCGATTGCAGATAGTGATGCGCGGCGAGTTCGTGCTGTCCCCGCTCGCGATGCGAATCGGCCATCCAGAACAGCAGCTCCCGTCGGCGCTGGTCATCGAGGGATTTGCGCGCCAGATCGCTGAATAACTGCAAGGCGTCGGCGTGACGGCCAATCGTCTGCAGATCGAAAATGACCTGCAGCAAACGATCGAGCACCGCCGTCTCAAACTGCGGTGTCTCACGGAGCAGGGTTGCCAGCAACTCGACGCCCTCGTCAGGCTCACCGGCGAGGATCAGCACCCGCGCCCGACGCATCTGCCACTCGACACGCTCCAATCCCGCGGGGGGCGTTGCCAGTCCCCGCATTAACCGCGATGCCAGCCCCACCTCGGAGGATGCCAGCGCCAAATCCACCATTCGATGACGGATGGGTTCGGGTACGCCATCGAGGCGAGCGAAACGCTTCGATTCCAGATAGAGTCGGCGCAGCAGCAGATCCCCTCCCTCGATCGCGGTCAGCGACTGCGCCAATTGCAGATGGGCCAGCGCGCGGGTTTCGGCATCGAGGCCGTTGAGTGCAACCACGACATACATCGAACGGGCGCGCAATGGATAGCGCTTGGCAAATTCGCCCGCCTTGGCGAACCAGGCCTGATCCTGTCCCACCAGCAACTGTTCCTGATTGCCCGCAGCCTGACCATAGGCAAGATAGGCATCCCACAAGGCATCGGCATCGACGCGCAATACGCCCGCCAATTGGGCGACGGCCCCCGGTTGGAGCAGCGCGTGTTCCAGTGCCTGAGCACGTCCCACGGCGTCGCTGGCGGTCTCGGCGGCCTCTGCGGCCAGCGCCCAAACCTGGATGCGCTGGGAGGGGGTGAGTTTGGCGTCTTCGCTGAGTTTGCGGGCCTCGTGCGCAACCGCCGCCGGCCTTTGGTCTCCGCTGCGCAACTGCGCCAGCAGTACCAGGG
The DNA here is from genome assembly GCA_008501635.1 of Pseudomonadota bacterium. Lineage (NCBI taxonomy): Bacteria > Pseudomonadati > Pseudomonadota > Pseudomonadota bacterium. The sequence continues at coordinate 517,385 of QQUJ01000018.1, read as the reverse complement.
TGCGCGCTTCGATACCACCCACCTTGTCCAGCAAGCCCGGCACTTCACTGGTCGCGCCTGCGCGCAACATGACCTGCGCCTGCAAAAGACGCCACTCATCACTGCCATCGCCATAGTCCTGGCGATAGCGCAGCATCGCTATCTGAGCATCTTCGATACTGCCGTCAACGAGATAACTGCGGATCACCAGGCGACGCCAATCGGTCAACTGATCCGGTGTGGGTGCAGGGTTGCCGTTACCCCAAATCAGCTCCCGCAGAAGTTCCCGAGCCTCCTCGCCCTTCTCCTGCTCAAGAAACGCTTCGACCTGCAGCCGCTTTGCCCACAATCGAAACGGAGCTGGAACATCGGCGGGGAGCCTGACAACCCGTTCCGTCAGCAACGCCCAGGCGCGCCGGGCACGATAGAGTTCGAGTCGGGCACGCTCCCAGCGCAACCACTCGACCGGGTTTTCCGCGAGCGACGGCTGTTCGCGCTCCACCAGGTGGCTTGCCAGCTCCACCGCCCCGGTTTGGGCCAGGACAGCCACCTCCTCCAGTGTTGCCGCGCCGGCAGTTTGAGGCATGAGCAGCGTGACGGCGAGCGTCGCAGCGGCAATCGAGCGTTGACCAGACATGGACGACAGGATAGGCGATCCACCCCGTCGACGCCAAAACGAAAAACGGGTGCCTTGCCGCTCGGCAAGCACCCGTTCCCGGTGCATCGCGGAGAACTCTGACGCTTAGAGCTTTTCCTTGATGCGCGCCGCCTTACCGCGCAGGTCGCGCAGGTAGTAAAGCTTGGCGCGGCGCACGTCACCACGGCGCTTGACCTTCACTTCCTGAACGTTCGGACTGTAGGTGGGGAAGACGCGTTCAACACCTTCACCATGGCTGATTTTGCGCACGGTGAACGAGGAGTTGAGGCCGCGATTGCGTTTGGCGATGACCACACCTTCAAAGTCCTGCAAACGTTCGTTGCTGCCCTCTTTCACCTTAACACGCACCACTACAGTGTCTCCCGGTCCGAACTCCGGGAATTCCTTGTTCATCTGTTCGGCATTGATCTGGTCGATGATGTTGCTCATGGCTCGTTCCCCAGGTAATTCAGTGTCAATCTGATATCCCACGATCTGCGTTCTCCTGCCGGAATTGTTCCAACAGAGCCCGCTGTTCTTCCGTTAGCTGCAACCGCTCGAGAAGATCCGGTCGTCGCAACTCCGTCCGCCCCAGCGCCTGCATCTTGCGCCAGCTGGAAATGGCGGCGTGATCGCCGGAAAGTAGCACCTCGGGCACATGTTGCCCGGCGATCTGTTCCGGACGGGTGTAATGCGGATAATCGAGCAACCCGTCCATGTACGAATCCTGCATGGCGGAATCGGCGTCGCCCAGCGCCCCCGGCTGCAGGCGGGTAACTGCATCGATCAGCGCCATCGCGGCGAGTTCGCCACCGCTCAAAACATAATCGCCGATCGACCACTCCGCATCGACATCGTTCTCGACGATGCGCTCATCGACCCCTTCGTAGCGTCCCGCCAGAAGAATCACCCCTGGCAAGCCTGCCAATTCCTGTACTCCGGCCTGATCGAGCCGGCGCCCCTGTGGTGTCAGGTAGATCACCGGACTGCCCGCTGGTGCCGCGGCGCGCGCGGCGCTGATCGCCTGCCGCAGCGGCTCGACCTTCATCACCATCCCCGGACCGCCGCCGTATGGCCGATCGTCCACGGTTCGGTGCCGATCCGTTGTGTAATCGCGCGGATTCCAGCACACCAAATCAACCAGGCCACGCTCGAGCGCCCGCGCTGTGATGCCACCCAGCCGCAGAGCTTCAATCATCTCCGGAAACAGCGTGATGACGCCAATCCGCATGCGCCGTTCCCCGGTCGGCTCGCCGTTAGGGATCAAAACTCCGGATCCCAATCGACCTCGATCCATCCCTCGTGGAGGTGAACCGCCTTTACCACCTGATCAAGTACAAACGGAATCAGATGCTCGTGATCCCCTTTCACCACCAAAACATCATTGGCGCCTGTGGCAAGCAGATGATCCACCGTGCCCAGCGCTACGCCTTCGCTGTTACGAACCTGCAAACCTTCCAGGTCAGCCCAGTAGTAATCGTCCGTATCCAGTTCCGGCAATTGATTGCGATCTATCGCAATCTCTTTGCCGAGCAATGCAGCCGCCGTATCCCGGTCGTCGCACCCGGCGATCCGCGCCACCACGCCTTTGCCCTGCCTGCGACCGTCTAGCGCGTGCTCGACGCTCCATTGATCCCCCCGACCTACAAACCAGCGATCGAACGATAGAATGTTCTCACGCGGTTCGGTATAGGAGCGGATCTTCACCCATCCCCGGACACCGTAGATGCCTGTGATGCGTCCGACGATGAGCCGTTTGATCTGTTCAACCACCATCCGGCTCCACACGAGTCCGGCTCTGCGGATCCCTGACCGCGGAACACCGCCGAATCGACTATGCCGCCTGCTCCTTGAGCAATTTAGCAACACGCTCGGAGGTCTGGGCACCTTGTCCCAACCAATACTGCACGCGGTCCGTATCGACGCTCAAACGCTGCTCCTGACCGCGGGCGACAGGATTGAAATAGCCGACACGCTCGATGTAGCGGCCATCGCGTCGATTGCGCGAATCGGTAACGACGATGCTATAGAAGGGTCGCTTCTTGGCGCCGCCGCGGGCGAGACGAATCGTAACCATTGGGTTCGTAATCCCTTGATAATAAACAGGTTCTATAATGCGATCGACCGGCGCAGCCGAGCCGGTCGAAGTAAACGGCGCATTTTACGCGAATGTCCCGAAAAATGAAACGCCAATTGGCGAGAAAGCGCCAGGTCGACGGGCTCCTGGCTTGCGTCGCAGCACGCTCGACTAAAAAGGCATGCCGGTAGGCATACGCCCCTTCAACCCTCGCATCATCTTGGCCATACCGCCCTTGGACATCTTCTTCATCATCTTCTGCATCTGCTTGAACTGTTTCAGCAGCCGGTTGATCTCCTGAACCTGGGTTCCCGACCCGCCCGCAATACGCCGCTTACGCGAGCCCTTGATGATATCGGGGAACTTCCTCTCGTGGGGTGTCATCGAGTTGATAATGGCGATGAGCCGCCCCGTCTCCTTGTCGTTGACCCGATTGCGCACTGCCTCGGGCAGATCGCCGACCCCGGGCAGCTTGTCGAGCATCGCCGCCATTCCCCCCATCTGGTTCATCTGCTGGAGTTGTGCGCGGAAATCCTCCAGATCGAAGCCCTTGCCCTTGGTCAGCTTCTTGGCGAGCTTTTCGGCCGTGTCGCGGTCGATCTTCTGGTGGGCTTCTTCCACCAGTGAAAGCACGTCGCCCATGCCCAGAATACGCGAGGCAACGCGATCGGGATGGAATGGTTCAAGCGCTGTGGTCTTCTCGCCGACACCCAGAAACTTGATCGGCTTGCCGGTGATGTGCCGAATCGAGAGTGCCGCGCCGCCGCGTGCGTCACCATCGGTCTTGGTTAACACAACACCGGAGAGCGGCAGCGCATCATGGAAAGCCTTGGCGGTGTTGGCCGCATCCTGCCCGGTCATGGCGTCGACGACAAAGAGCGTTTCGACCGGTGCCAAAACCGCATGCAGACGCTGAATCTCTTCCATCATCTCCGCATCGACATGGAGTCGACCGGCAGTATCGACGATCAGCACATCGACAAACTGCTTGCGCGCCTGTTCCAGCGCCGCCCGTGCTATGGCGACCGGTTCCTGGGACACATCGCTCGGGAAAAAAACTGCCCCAACCTCGCCTGCCAATGTCTTGAGTTGCTCGATGGCGGCGGGACGGTACACATCACAGCTCACCACCATGACTGATTTCTTATGGCGCTCTTTGAGGAAACCCGCCAGTTTTGCCGAACTCGTGGTCTTGCCCGAACCTTGCAGTCCAGCCATGAGCACCACCACGGGTGGACGTGCATTGAGATCCAACTCATCGCACGCCTCTCCCATCAACGCGACCAATTCATCGTTGACGATTTTGATCAGCGCCTGCCCGGGGGTCAGGCTTTGCAACACATCCTGACCGAGCGCACGCTCGCGCATCTGATCGATAAAGGCACGCACTACCGGCAAAGCCACATCCGCCTCCAGAAGCGCCATGCGTACTTCGCGTAGCGTCTCCTTGATGTTGTCCTCGCTGATGCGCCCTTGACCGCGCAGGTTTTTGACCACGCGACTCAGTCGCTGGCTCAGATTGTCAAACATTGGATTGGAACCTCACTGCGTAGAACCTGCTACCGATAGCGGGTACCGGCAGACGATCTGAATGGCGGATTATAGTTGGAAAATCTGCCCGTGACTCAGCAGTTCTATTGCTCGCGTTGTTATGGCGGCGCGGCATTCGGCAATAATCAGGGCCTCGGCACCCGGTTTGGCATGGGTGACGTAGATCTGCGGCTGATGATTCAGCTTTTCCAGATCGGCTCCCAACAGCGTAGGCGTGTAGTGGCGCGCCTGGACACTCAAAGCCTGATCGCGGTTTGGAAATGCCGCCTCGACGATAAGGAGATCCAGGGACTCATGGGCATTGAGCGCCGCCCATAGCGTATCGTTGGTCGTGGTATCGCCGCTGAAGGCAACGGTCCGCTCCCCGCACGCCACCCGGTAAGCCACCCCTGGTACGGTGTGATTGACCGGTATCATCTCAATTCGCCGCCCCCCCAACTCCAGCACCTCTCCAGGCCGCATCTCTACCATGCGCAGCACACCGTTCTGCTCCGATGGCAAAACGGTGAAATCGGGCCACAGGACCCAGTTGAATATATGGTCACGCAACGCCTGCAGGGTTTCAGGTTGCCCATGGAGCGTGATGGGGACCTTGATGCGATCAAAAATGCTGTCGAGCAGCAAAGGCAGGCCAGCGATGTGGTCGAGATGCGAATGGGTGATAAAGATGTGCCGCAGCGCAGCCATCTCTTCGAGGCGCAGGTCACCCACTCCGGTGCCCGCGTCAATCAATATGTCTTCATCCAGGAGCATCGATGTAGAGCGCAACCCAACGCCGATTCCACCGCTGCATCCCAGCACACGCAATCTCATGGGCACCAATATCCTTCGTGTTTCCCTGCGGGCACATTCTTGCACAGCGGCAAAAAACCATAAAGGGATTTGAGTCGCAGAATCAATAGCATCAATCAGATCCCCCGGTCAGTGCTCCCCCTTTGCCTCCCCGATGCACTCTTCAACGACACAGTCGAATATGCCATTATGCCGCAACCTGTTGCGATCAATCTGTTGAATTTTATGAGCACTTCGTTTTTAGCCATAGCTGCGGTCATCCTCTATCTAGCTTCGAGCCTGCTGCTCGGCTTGCGATTGGCGCGAGGTGGCAGCGCAGCGGAGCTGGCCAAGCGCGGGCCACTGAGCGTCGGTTTATGCGCTCTGATACTGCACGGATTGGTGATCTATCAGTTCGTTGTCTCCAACAACGGAGTCAATCTGGGTGTTTTCAATGCACTGACTCTGGTCGCCTGGTTGATCGCACTATTGCTGCTGATATCGGCTTTCTCTCAACCGATCGAAAACCTTGGCATCGTGATCCTGCCGGTCGCCGCAGCGACCATCTTCTTTGCCCTGGTCTTCCCGGCGGAACGACTGGTGACCGGAGAGGAGCCACTGGGAATCGAGGCGCATATACTCACCTCGATTCTTGCCTACAGCATCCTCAGCATTGCAGCGGTGCAGGCGATGTTGCTCGCCGTTCAGGATCACCATCTGCGCAACCGTCACCCCGGGGGTTTTATCCGCGCATTGCCACCGTTACAGGTAATGGAGGCACTGTTGTTTCAGATGATCTGGCTCGGTTTCATAGTGCTCAGCGTAGCGTTGCTCACGGGCCTGCTGTTTCTTGAAGACCTGTTTGCCCAACATCTGGCGCACAAGACGGTGCTGTCGCTGGCATCGTGGTGCGTATTTGGCGTGCTGCTCTGGGGGCGACATCGTTTCGGCTGGCGTGGGCGCATCGCCATTCGCTGGACACTCGCCGGGCTTATTGTTCTGGCGATCGCCTATTTCGGCAGCAAACTGGTGCTCGAAGTGATGCTCTCCGGCACGCGATAGCACCGTTTCCACCCGCTTGACACGCCCATACCAACTCCGTAGAACATAGAACACGCGCGCAACTCGAGGCCTTTCCCTACTTTGGACGACCTACCGATAGGGGTGCTATTCGGCGCTCTGGTTTTTCTCATCATCCTGTCAGCGTTTTTCTCGGGATCGGAAACCGGTTTGATGACGCTCAACCGCTACCGGTTGCGCCATCTCGCGCGCGCCGGTCATGGCGGTGCACGGCGCGCCAGCGAACTCCTCAAAAGACCGGATCGACTGATCGGTCTGATCCTCCTGGGTAACAACTTTGTCAACATCCTCGCCAGCGCTCTGGCCACGGTACTCAGCATTCAGCTGCTGGGTGAAGCCGGGCCCTGGGTCGCGACCGCGGTTCTCACCGTGGTAATTCTTTTGTTCGCCGAGGTGGCCCCCAAGACGCTTGCCGCCTTGAACCCGGAACGCATCGCTTTTCCCGCCGCGTTTGTCTACAAACCCCTGCTCAAAGTGCTCTACCCGCTGGTGTGGCTGGTCAATGCCATGGCGAACGGGCTCTTGCATCTCATTGGGGTGCGCACCGAGCAGAACGACAACGAGAACCTGAGCCGGGAAGAATTGCGCATTGTCGTCGCGGAAGCTGGCGCACTGATCCCGAAGCGACACCAAAAAATGCTGCTCGGCATCCTCGACCTGGAAAAGGCGAGGGTCGAGGACATCATGATTCCGCGCAACGAAATCGTCGGTATCGATCTGGAGGATGATACCGAGGTGATACTGGATCAGCTCACTACCAGCCAGTACACCCGGCTTCCGGTATATCGTGAGCATATCGACAACGTGGTGGGGTTTCTCCACCTGCGGGACGTGCTCAATCTGCTCGACCAGGACCGTTTCGATAAAGAGCAACTCGCCGCCGCGTGCACCGAGCCTCTGTTTATCCCGGAAAACACCCCGTTGAACAAACAATTACTGAATTTCCAGCGGAAAAAGGACCGTATCGGACTGGTCGTCGACGAATATGGCGACATCCAGGGATTGGTGGCATTGGACGACGTACTGGAAGAGATCGTCGGCGAATTCACCACCGATCCCTCGACGACGTTGCTGAATGTCTATCCTCAGGAAGACGGGAGCGTGATGGTCGACGGCAGCATGACAGTGCGTGAACTCAATCGCACCATGAACTGGAAGCTCCCGGTGGGCGGGCCCAAGACCCTCAACGGGTTGATCCTCGAATTCCTGGAGTCCATACCCGAATCGGGAACGAGTTTGCGCCTCGGCGGGTATCCGATGGAAATCGTGCAAGTCAAAGGCAACGCGGTGAAAAAGGCCAAGGTCTATCCGCACCTCTGGCGTGCTGAAGCACCCTAGAGGCGTGTCGCAACCCGTCGCAGCCGGCACAAAGCGGGTTGCGCCGAACTATAATTGCGGCGTAGCCTGGCCGCCACCAGCGAGCACAACCGGAAAGCCCATCAGTCATGACCGATAACCGACGCCGCTTTCACCGCATTCAATTCGATTGCACGGCCACAATCGAGTTTGACGGCAGAACCTGCGATACGCAGCTATTGGATATTTCCTTGAACGGGGTGCTGCTCACCCGGACACCGGAGTGGAACGCTCGGTGCGGAACCCGTTGCCGTGTCAGGATTCGCCTCGGTGACGATGCGACCCAGATCTGTATGGAAGGCTCGGTGGTGCACATTGAAGAGGAGCGGCTCGGAGTTCGCTGCGAACACATCGATGTTGAGAGTGCCGGACATCTGCGCCGCATTGTAGAGCTTAATCTGGGTGATGCGGAGCTGCTGAATCGCGAGCTTTCCGTACTCGTCTAACGACAAACCACCCTTTTACAGCGCTTCCAACGCATCGGCCAAACGACGTACGGGCACGATTTCCATCCCCTCGACTCCACCCTTGGGCTGGTTGGCTGCCGGAACAATTGCGCGTCGGAAGCCGTGTTTCACCGCGGCGATCAATCGCTCCGGGCCATTTTGAACCGGACGTATCTCACCGGCCAACCCCACCTCGCCAAAAACCACCAGCTCCTGAGGCAAAGGCCGGTTACGCAGACTGGAGAGTACGGCCATCAGTACCGGCAGATCCGCACCCGTTTCCGAGACGCGTATACCACCCACAACGTTGACGTAGACATCCTGATCGTAGGTAACCACGCCCCCGTGCCGATGCAGCACCGCCAACAGCATACTGAGGCGATTCTGCTCCAAGCCAAGGGTCACGCGTCTTGGATTGCCGATACGGCTCTCCTCGACCAGGGCTTGCACCTCCACCAGCAGCGGACGGGTACCTTCCCTCGTTACCATGATGACGCTCCCGGCGACTGGCTCCTCATGCCGTGACAAAAAGATCGCGGAGGGGTTGTTCACTTCGCGCAATCCCCTATCGGTCATGGCAAACACGCCGAGTTCGTTGACCGCCCCAAAACGGTTTTTGATGGCGCGAATCACCCGGAAGCGATTTCCGGGATCGCCTTCAAAATAGAGCACCGTGTCGACCATGTGTTCCAGCACTCTCGGCCCGGCCAGCTGTCCCTCTTTGGTGACATGCCCGACCAGAAACAGAGCGGTCCCGCTTTGTTTCGCAAAGCGGATCAACTGTGCCGTGGATTCGCGGAGCTGACCCACCGACCCGGGAGCGGACTGCAGCTGATCCGTATAGACGGTTTGAATGGAATCGATGACCATGATCCGCGGACGGTGCTCGAGCGCGCTTGCAATAATCGTCTCCACCTGCGTCGCCGCCAACAACCGGAAACCCTGAGTAGGCAACTCAAGACGCCGTGCCCTCAGACTCACCTGTTGCGGAGACTCCTCGCCGGTCACGTATAACGTCGCCTCGCGCTTCGACAACACCGCGAGCGCCTGCACGAGCAGCGTCGACTTTCCGATCCCCGGGTCGCCACCCAATAGCACGACAGACCCGGATACCAATCCTCCCCCCAGTACACGATCCAGCTCCACGAGGCCGGTGCTTATCCGTTGCCCCTCGTTGGCGGGCGCGATCTCGGCCAGCGACACCACTTCCGACTGATGCCCGGCATACCCACCCGCACGGGCGGCGATGCCGCGCCCCAGTGCTGTAACAGGCGCCTCCTCCACCAACGTATTCCAGGCTTCGCAATCAGGGCATTGCCCGACCCATTTCGGACTCTGAGCACCACAGGCGGCGCAGGCATAGACCGGACGGTTCTTAGCCAAGATGTACTCCAACGTGGAATAAACGAGGGGAAATACTAGCATGTGCCGCGACGCCTGCCGCCGACAAAGATCTGACCAAAGGCTCGGAAACGACAAAGGCGGCATCCTGCCGCCTTTGCTTTTCCTTACACAGGCATCCAGTGCCCGATCAAATCCTATGATCTCCGTGTCTCCGTTTGGAACAGCTCCCTCGTTCCGATGTGACTAGTTTGCCCACGCCAGAGGAAATGACAACCGCTTCGAATGCCGAGCAAGGCGTCGATACGTTGCAGGGGGCACTGAACAAATTTTATTAATCCCTTATCAATCAATCGGATAACACCAAGGGATGGTGCATCCCTGCTATATCGACGCACATGAATCTCGGCATTTTCTTACAAGAGTGTCGGATATTTCCTACAAAACCGTCCTCGTGGTGAAGCGGGTTAAGACCCTAGCTCACGAAAATGCACCCGCGGCGTGATTTGACAGAAGAGCTCATAAGGGATGGTCTCGGCGGCCAGAGCAATCTCTTCCACCGGTAATCCTTCTCCCCAGAGCACCACGGGATCACCGATGCGCGCGTTGGGCACAGCCGTCAAATCCAGCGTGATCATATCCATCGATACACGTCCCGCGAGTACCGCCCGCTTTCCATCGACCAGCACCGGCGTTCCACTCGGCGCGTGACGCGGATACCCGTCACCATAGCCTATAGCCGCGACGCCGATCCGGCTTTTGCGGGCGGCGCGCCAGGAGGCGCCGTAGCCTACCGAATCACCCGAGTTGACGTCGCGGATCGCAATCAGCCGAGTTCGCAGAGTCATGACCGAGCGCAGCCCTTCATCGGTGGCGCTGGTGACCGCGAAGGGCGAGGCGCCATAGAGCATGATGCCGGGGCGTATCCAATCGCTGACTGCCGCCGGCCAAGCCAGGATGCCTGCGGAATTGACAATACTGCGCTCACCCTGCAGTCGTCCGACCGCACCGGCGAAGACCTTCAGTTGGTGCTCGGTCATGGGGTCGCTGCGATCGTCAGCGTTAGCCAGGTGAGTCATCAGACCAATCGCACCCACCGAACGGCAGGCTCGTAAACGCGCCCAGCACTCCGCCGCAGTCTCGGGGGCGACCCCCAATCGGTGCATCCCGCTGTCGATCTTGAGCCATACGCGCAGGGGGTGATCCAGACGTGCGCGCCCAAGCATCTCAATCTGCTCCGGCTGATGCACCGTGGCGTCGATATGATGCCGGCCGAACTGGACCAGCTCCTCGGTGTTGTAAAAACCTTCCAACACATTGATCGGATGAGCAAATCCAGCTTCGCGCAGCGGTAGGGCCTCGTCCAGGCAGGCCACAGCGAAAGCATCAGCCGTACGCAGTGCGCCGGCAACACGTTCGACACCATGACCATAGCCGTTGGCCTTGACGACGGCCATCGTTCGACTACCGGGCGCCGCCTGGCGGGCCCGCGCCAAATTGTGAGCCAATGCAGCAAGATCGATCAGCGCTTCAGCGGCACGCGTCATGATCCGGATCCTTCGCTTATGGTGCGCCTGCCTCGCCCGCGTCGCACATTCAATCTTGGTCGAAATCGTGAATGTAATTCTCGAAGCGGGTGTATTGGCCGAGAAAGGTCAGCCTCAGTGTGCCGATAGGCCCGTTCCGCTGCTTGCCGATAATGATTTCGGCCGTACCTTTATCGGGACTTTCCGGATTGTAGACCTCATCGCGGTAGATGAAGGCAATGAGATCGGCATCCTGCTCGATACTGCCCGATTCGCGCAAATCCGACATGACCGGGCGCTTGTTGGGACGCTGCTCGAGATTGCGATTGAGTTGCGAGAGGGCAATGACAGGTACGTTCAGCTCTTTGGCCAAGGCCTTGAGCGAACGCGAGATCTCGGAAATCTCGGCGGTCCGGTTGTCACCGGCACCCGGTGCCTGCATGAGCTGCAAATAGTCGATGACCACCAGGGCCAGATCGCCCTGTTCGCGCTTTAGTCGCCGGGCACGTGCCCTCAGCTCGGTCGGGTTCAGCGCGGGCGAATCGTCGATGAACATCGGTGCGTCGGCCAGCATGGTGACCGCCGAGGTGATGCGCGGCCAATCCTCATCGGAAAGCTTACCGGTACGGACTTTCTGCTGGTCGATACGCCCCAGCGACGACATCATGCGCAGCGCCAGCTGCTCGCCCGGCATCTCCATGCTGAACACCGCCACCGGTCGCGCTGTCTTGATGGCGATGTGCTCGGCCATATTGAGAGCGAAGGTGGTTTTACCCATGGAGGGGCGCCCGGCTACGATGACCAGATCCGAGGGCTGCAGACCGGAGGTCATTTCATCAAAATCGTGATAGCCGCTGGATAGTCCGGTAATGGGCTCCTCGCGTTGAAAAAGTTCGTCGATCCGGTCCACCGCCTTGGTCAACAGCGACTTGATTGCAACAAAGCCCTGCTGGCTGCGGCTGCCCCGTTCGGCAATCTCGAACACCAGTTGCTCGGCATGATCCAGGAGATCCCTGGCGCGGCGCCCCTCAGGATTGAACCCGGCATTGGCCACTTCGGTACCGACGTGAATCAGCTGACGCATGATCGAGCGCTCGCGCACAATATCCGCGTAGGCACAGATATTCGCCGCGCTCGGCGTGTTGTTGGCCAATGCGCTCAAATAGCTCAGCCCCCCGGCATCGCTCAATGTACCGAGGCTTTCCAGTCGTTCGGAGATGGTGACGACATCAAACGGTTCGCTGCGTTCTACCAGGGCGAGGATGGTGTCAAAGATCAGCCGGTGATCGCGGCGGTAGAAATCCCCGCCGTTCACCCGGTCGGCGATCTGGTCCCAGGTGGCGTTGTCGAGCATCAACCCGCCGAGCACCGACTGCTCGGCTTCCAGGGAATGGGGGGCGACTTTCAGCGCTGCGGTTGCGCTATCGGCGTAGCCCAGTGATTGCGCGGTATCTGGCATGCTTGCTCCGTGATTCTTCATTGGCTGCGCCGCGGGATACTGGCCTGTGCAAGCGAAGGGCAGCGTGGGCGAATAGCATAAGCCATCCCGTAAAGCGTCACCAGCGAAGCGGGGCGCAAACGTCCCCTGTTATTGGCAGGATAAAAAAGAGCCCATGATCCTCGGGATCACAGGCTCCGGTACGATGTTGATGCGCGCAAGCCAACGGCGCTGCGGGATCGCCGCCCGCATCACTCCTCGCCGACGACCACCACTTTGATGGTGGCGGAGACCTCGGAGTGCAGGTGAATCTCGATATCGTACTCACCCACCTGGCGAATCGGACCGTTCGGCAGCCGGACCTCGCTCTTCTCTACTTCCACACCGGCTGTCGAGGAGATAACTTCTGCGATCTCATGGGTTCCGACCGAACCGAACAGCTTGCCTTCGGTTCCAGCCTTGGCCGTTATGATCACCGATTTCCCGTCAACGGCACTGCAGCGAGCATCCGCCCCAGCCCTCTTCTCCTGCGCGGCCTTTTCCAGCTCGGCACGGCGTTCCTCAAATTTTGCGACGTTCTCCGGAGTGACGGGCGCCGCCTTGCCGCTCGGGATCAGGTAGTTGCGGCCGTACCCCGATTTCACCTTGACCTGATCACCCAGACCACCCAGATTCTCAACCTTCTCCAGCAATATCACTTCCATCGTCAGATCCCCATTTCGGTCTGAAAACTCGTTTACTCGGCCCCACCTGACGCCTTGCGCCGCGCAAGCCGGGCCCGCACATCCACCCAGGTATCCACCAAGCCCATCACCGCCAGCAGGATGGTCAGCTGCGGCAGGGCAAACAGCATCAAAAAATAGACGCCTACCAACCAAGCGATGTTAGCCCGCAGCAGGCCGGCTATCCCATGCACTATGGCCAAGCCCTGGAACAGGTACACCACCAGCACGACCGTTCCCAGGTCGCGAAGCGCCGAACCAAACCCGCCCGCCAGCAACCACGCACCGATCAGCACGCTCATGGACACGATCGCCATGGTCGATCCCAGGCGCAGCTGATGATATTCCTGCCGAAACCCGCCCGGATTGTAGAGTGCTGCCTGCCACCACCGTGCGATCAGCACACTGACGAGGTAGCTGATGACCATCGTGGCCGCAACCACACCGGTCATGATTCGGGCCAGGACCTGCAACTTCGCGCCCGGCTCCGGCACGCCCGCCTGCTGCAGCAAGGTGCCGAAAAAGGCCTCCAACGCCTGCTGCCAGGTTGCTACCGGATCGGTTAGAAACAGATGCAACCCGATCACCAGCAGGGCGCCCGTCACGGCGGCCACCTGAAACACCAGCGCCAGGGAAACCGTAGCTCTGAGCACGACGCTGAGCAGCCATACGGGAAGCCACAAACCCAACGCCATACTCAGGGCAAACCAGGGCTGACCGGTACTGATGAACAGCAGCAGGCCAACGGCAATACTCGCCGCCGCCAGAATCAGTGCGCCTTCCCGGGTACCCTTGCGCAGGGTTACCAGCGACACCGTGGCCGCGCTCAGATAACTGAGTGGCGGCAAAATCAACGATAGCGCAGCGCAACTGGCGGCCACCAGGACCGCCTGAGCAGGGCCACGCATTGCAAAGGATGCCAAGGCTCGCACGACAACGGGACTACGGCTGATCCGAATTCACACCGCCACCCCTGCGGGGCGGCCATGTGCGATCAGTGGCTATCGCTGTACGGCAGCAAGGCCAAGAAGCGTGCCCGCTTGATGGCGGTCGCCAGTTGGCGCTGATACCGAGCCTTGGTACCGGTAATACGGCTCGGTACGATCTTGCCCGTCTCGGTAACGTAGTTCTTGAGGACAGCGATGTCCTTGTAATCGATCTCCTTCACGCCTTCGGCGGTAAAGCGACAAAACTTTCTGCGGCGGAAAAAACGCGACATGGTAACTCTCTCTCTGGTCTAAAGTGAGGCGATCACGATGGGAGGCGGTGCCAGCTAGGCAGCATTCTCTTCATCGGCATCGTCGTCAGCGACGGAGTTGTCTGAATCATCATCGTCACCTGAGGAACGACGATCTTCGTCGCGACCATCACGGCTCTTGGCCAGCAGCGACTGCTCGGTAACCGCCTCGGATCGGGCAATAACCAGATTGCGCAGCACCGCATCATTAAAGCGGAAGGCGCTGGCGAGTTCGTCCAGGGCAGCCTGATCGCACTCGATGTTCATCAGCACATAGTGCGCCTTATGGACCTTCTGAATGGGATAGGCGAGCTGACGACGTCCCCAGTCTTCCAGGCGATGGATGGAACCGCCATTGCCTTCGATGGTGGCGCGATAGCGCTCTACCATAGCCGGGACCTGCTCGCTCTGGTCCGGGTGGACCAGGAACACGATTTCGTAGTGCCGCATTTAAAGCTCCTTACGGGTTACAAGCCACCCACGTAATCGTGGTGCGGCAAGGAGAAAACCGGCGCTTGGCCGGTCGAGGTACAAACAAGGCGACGGATTATAGGCAAAGCGCCCCGTCACCGCAAATGGTTGATCTCAAACCGGTTGGCGCTGGCGCACGGCTTCGAACAGAAAGATCCCGGTCGCCACCGAGACATTCAGGCTCTGCACGCTGCCCGCCATCGGAATTTTACCCAATTGATCGCAACGCTCGCGCGTCAATCGCCTCAATCCCTTGCCCTCGCTGCCCATCACCAAGGCCAGGGGACCGCGCAGATCCAGCTCATACACCGGGCATTCGGCCTCGCCGGCGGCACCCGTTATCCAAACCCCCCGTTTCTGCAATGCCTCCAGGGTGCGCGCCAGATTGGTGACCTGAATGAGCGGTACGGTCTCCGCTGCCCCGCACGCCACTTTGCGCACCACCGGTGTCAGTGTGGCGGCGCGATCACGCGGCACGATGACGGCGTGGACCCCTGCAGCATCGGCGGAACGTAGACAGGCACCGAGATTGTGCGGGTCCTGCACCCCGTCCAGGACCAGCAGAAACGCCGCCTCCTCGAGAGCATCCAGCAGACTCCAGAGCTCGCGCTCTCCCTGCGGGGTCGTGGCCGCGCCACGGGCGATCACCCCTTGGTGCTGGACATCGCCGGCAAGCTCGTCCAAATCCTCGCGTTTGACGAACTCAATGGTGATCCGGGCGGATTTTGCCGCGGCGACCACGCTGCGCATGCGTTCGTCCCGACGCCCGCAGTCGACCCACAGCTGTTCGATCGACGTATGATCGCGCTCCAGTGCGCCCATCACCGCATGCAGGCCGAAGATCAGCCTTTCACTCATCCGTCGCGTTCCTGGCGTGCGCGGCGCCTGCGCTGCTTTAGCGTCGCGGCTCCAGCCTCGATAAGTTCAAAATCGATTTTGCGTTCGTCGAGATCGACCCGCGTTACTTTTACCCGTACGGGATCGGCAAGCCGGTAGATGTTCCCCGAACGCTCTCCGATCAGACGGTGCTTGGGCGCATCAAAACGATAGTAGTCATTGACCAGGCAGCTGACATGTACCAACCCCTGCGCGTAGATTGATTTCAATTCTACGAAGAAGCCGAAGCTGGTCACGCCTGTGATCAACCCGTCGAATTCCTGGCCCACCTTATCGAGCATAAACTCGCATTTCAGCCAGTCCAGTGCATCTCGTACCGCCTCATCGGCCCGCCGCTCGGTCATCGAGCAGTGCTCACCGAGATTGGCCATACGGTGATGATCATAATCAAAGTTGTCGCTCGCCCCACCCGCGATCACATGGCGAATCGCGCGATGCACCAACAAGTCCGGATAGCGTCGAATGGGCGAGGTGAAATGCGCGTAGGCTGCGTGGGCCAGACCGAAGTGGCCGTTGTTATCGGGGCTGTATTGCGCCTGTTTCAGTGAGCGCAAAAGCACGGTTTCTATAAGATGCCGATCGGGACGATCCTGAATCTTGCGCAATAACTTGGCGTAGTGTTCCGCCTGCGGCCGCTCGCCGCCCCCAAGCTGCAGCCCCAACTCCGCTAGGAAAGCGCGCACGTCGGTAACCTTTTCGCTGGTTGGCTCTTCGTGGACGCGGTAGAGAAAGGGCATTTTGTGGCGTTGCAGATAGCGTGCTGCCGCCACGTTCGCGGCGATCATGCACTCCTCGATGATGCGGTGCGCGTCGTTACGTTCCAGCGCTACAATCCGATCTATCTTGCCGTCGGCATCGAAGACAATTTTGGTTTCGGTGGTTTCGAAATCGATCGCGCCGCGCCGCTTGCGATTGACCGCCAGCACCTTATAAAGCGCATGGAGTTCGTCAAGATGTGACAGCAGCGTCTCATGCGCGGCACGCGCGCTGCGGTCACCTTCGACGACCATCGCCGCCACTTCGTCGTAGGTGAGTCGGGCCGCGGATCGCATCACTCCTTGATAGAAACGCGAACGCGTGGTGTGTCCCGATCCATCGATAGACATGTCACAGACCATGCACAAGCGATCCACCTGCGGATTCAGCGAACAGAGCCCATTGGACAACACCTCCGGCAGCATCGGGACCACGCGCCCGGGAAAATAGACCGATGTACCCCGCTGCTCGGCCTCGCCATCCAATGCCGATCCCACATCGACGTACGAGGAGACATCGGCGATCGCGACAATCAACCGCCAACCGTTCTGACGCCGCTCGCAATACACCGCATCGTCAAAATCCTTCGCATCGGCGCCGTCGATTGTGACCAGAGGCAGATCGCGCAGATCGCGCCGCCCGACCTTAGACCCTTCCGATACCTCGTCGCCGAAACGTTCGCTCTCGGCCAACGCCTTGGTGGACCATTCCGTGGGCAGTTCGTAGACCCTCGCGGCGACATCAATTTCCATTCCCGGCGCCAGGTGATCCCCCAGGATCTCCACGATTCCCGCCAGCGGTTGATGCACTCCCGATGGGTATTGCGAGATCTCCGCCACGACGATCTGGCCATGTTGCGCCGCACCGGCGGCCTCGGCGGGTACCAGCAGCTTGTGGGTCAGACGCCGATTGTCCGGTGCTACAAATGCCACACCGCCCTCCACCAGAAAGCGCCCCACAACGCGATGATTGGCCCGCTCCAGCACCTCCACCAACGCTCCCTCCGGCCGGCCCTGGCGATCAAACCCGGCGATCCGGACCACGGCGCGATCACCGTGCATCAGGGTGCGCATCTGCTTGGGCGCGAGAAACAGGTCATCGCCGCTTTCATCGGGCACCAGAAATCCAAAACCGTCGGGATGGGCGATGACCCGTCCACTCACCAGTCCCATGCGGTGGGCCACACCGTAAGCCCCGCGCCGATTGCGCACCAATTGCCCCTTGCGTTCCATTGCCTGCAGACGGCGTTGCAGCGCATCGCGGTCTTCCGCACCGCGCAGGCCGATCGCGCGTGCAATCGCCGTATCGGCCATCGGTTCTCCGACAGACTCGAGGAAACCCAGCAGAGCTTCTCGGCTCGGAATAGGACGTTCGTAGCGGGCCGCTTCACGTTCGGCGAATGGGTCATCAATGGTAAATCGGCTGCTCTTTTTTCGTTTGGTCATGGTGTTCTTTCAGTGCAAATCAGGGGGGTTGTTCGACCCGGTGCATGGCGTTGACAACAGGTAACGCTGCCGGTAAAGTGCCGGCTTCTCGCAGCCCCGAGGATTGCCCGTGGGCCAAGAGGCCGAGGTGGCGGAATTGGTAGACGCGCTAGCTTCAGGTGCTAGTGGGGGTTTCCTCGTGGAGGTTCAAGTCCTCTCCTCGGCACCAACTTCTTGAAAACGGCCGGTGAAATCACCGGCCGTTTTTCTGTCTCTGTAATTCCACTTCTAGTCACAAGGATGGCGCAAGACCATCGTTTCCTGTCGATCCGGGCCCGTTGAGATGATGTCGATCGGCGTCTCGACCAACTCCTCAACTCGCTTGAGGTAGGTGCGGGCGGCCTGCGGCAGGTCGTCATAGCGTGTAACTTTGGCAGTGACTCCCTCCCAGCCTGGCATATCCTCGTAGACAGGCTCGCAGCGCTCGAATCCTTCGGCACCGAATGGCGTCACTCGTGTCACTTCGCCATCGATGCGATAACCGGTGCAGATGCGGATGGTTTCCAGACCATCGAGCACATCGAGCTTGGTAATACAGAGGCCAGAGACGCTGTTCAACTGAATCGCGCGGGCAAGGGCCACGGCGTCGAGCCAACCGCAGCGGCGCGGGCGTCCGGTGGTGGCGCCAAACTCATGGCCCTTTTCCGCGAGATGCCGCCCCACCTCATCGAACAGTTCGGTCGGGAATGGTCCACCGCCCACCCGTGTGGTGTAGGCCTTGGTGATACCCAGTACATAGCCAAACCGGCGCGGACCGACGCCACTGCCGGTTGCGGCGCCACCCGCCGTGGTGTTGGAGGAGGTCACATACGGGTAAGTACCCATATCGATGTCCAACAGCGTACCCTGTGCACCTTCGAAGAGCACGCTCTTGCCCGCCTTGTGCAGCTGATGCAGCAGATGCGGCACATCGGCAATCATCGGAGTGAGCTCCTCGCCCATCTGCAGCGTTGCCTCCAGCACTGAGGAGACGTCCAGGGGCTTCACCTTGTGGTAATGCTCCAGTACGAAATTATGGTACTCCATCACCTGCGTGAGTTTATCGCTGAAGCCCGCAGGATCGAGCAGATCCCCCAGGCGCAACCCCCGTCGCGCCACCTTGTCCTCGTAAGCCGGCCCGATGCCGCGCCCTGTGGTACCGATGGCGCTTTTGCCACGCGCAGTCTCACGCGCCTTATCCAGCGCCATATGATAGGGCAGAATCAGCGGGCAAGCGGCACTCACCTTGAGGCGATCACGCGCCGGTACACCGCGTGCCTCGAGATCGCCCAACTCTTCCAGCAGTGCGGCGGGCGAAAGCACCACCCCGTTGCCGATCAAGCACTGCACTCCTTCGCGCAGCACACCCGAGGGAATCAGATGCAGAACGGTCTTCGCGCCTTCGATTACCAGGGTATGTCCGGCGTTATGGCCACCCTGGAAGCGCACCACCGCACTGACGCGATCCGTTAACAGGTCAACGACCTTGCCTTTACCCTCGTCACCCCATTGGGTGCCAACCACGACAACATTCTTCCCCATGCCCCGATGCTCTCTTAACTCACTACGTGTTAGTTGCCGTCAACTGCCCAACGGACATTGACTCCTCTGCATATCAATGGTCTTTCTCCAGCACGACCGGCTGCCAGGCTGCTCCTTGCCGCTGCAGTTCGCGGTCGCAGCCCATGGCGGCTGCGTCCCCCTTCTGGCCCGGTAAAGCCTGAATGACCCGCTCGCCGGCAGCTCGAAGCTCGCCAATCCGCGCGCGCAGTCCCGCATCGCTCCCCGCGGGTGCGAAAATACCGCCCGCAGCATCGGCCGCCGGCTTGGAACCCAACTTCATCAGCAATTTGAGATCGGTACTGAAACCGGTGGCGGGTCGCGCCCGGCCAAAGACCGCGCCGATATCATCGTAGCGCCCGCCGCGCGCCACTTCCTGCCCACAACCCGGAACGAAAGCGGCGAACACCACCCCGGTTTTGTAGTGATAGCCACGCAATTCGGCAAGATCGTAGTAAAGCGGCACCCGGGGCAAATGTTCTGCGGCTGCACTGGCGATGGCCTGCAAATTACTTAGGGCATCTAACACGTCGTCGCCTGCATCGTGCAATACCTCAGCGGCGGTACCCAGTACTTCGATTCCACCGTTCAGGATGGGTAGCCTGGCGATCATGGTGCGGAGTTCGGCAGCAATGGCCAGGTCAGATAGATAGCTGTCGATTTCCGTGCGCGCTTTGCGTTGCAAAAGATCAAAGAGCTCTGTCTCTTGTGCAGGGTTCAAACCCGCACGCCGAGCCAATCCCCTGAAGATGCCCACGTGCCCGACATCCAAATGCACATCGCGCAGCCCGGCTGCAGCCAACGTCTCCAGCATCAAGCAAAGTGCTTCGATATCGGCTTCGATACCCTGGTGGCCGTAAAGCTCTGCGCCCAGCTGCAGGGGGCTGCGCGAGCTGGCAAATCCGTCGGATACGGTGCGCAGCACTGTGCCCAGGTAGCAAAGACGCACCGGTTCCTCACGCTGCAGCCGATGCGCTTCGATGCGCGCCACCTGTGGTGTCATATCGGCGCGCACCCCCATCAGACGGCCGCTCAATTGATCGGTCAGCTTGAAGGTCTGCAATCCCAGGTCATTGCCAGCCCCGGTTAGCAACGACTCCAAATATTCGATGAAGGGGGGCACCACCAAGTCGTAACCCCAGCGACGAAATAGATCCAACAGGCGACGGCGCAACTGTTCCAGGTGTTGTGCCTGGTGTGGCAATACCTCATCTATGCCTTCCGGCAGCAGCCAGCGATCGCGCTCAATCATCGGGAAATCGAGTCAGAGGGGGTCAGAGGAGGTATAAAAGCCCCAGCCCGAGCAACATGCTGGTAAGGCCGGCGAAACGTAACGATCGGTCGTCCATGCGAACCATCTGCAGCATGACACGACGCATGATTTCGGGATTGACGAAGGGCAGGATCCCTTCGATCACCAACAGCAGCGCGATGGCGTCGGCGAGATTCTGCCACATTGTTTCCCCCATAAAAAACCGGGCGACGGAGGGATCGGCGTCCGGCGTGCGCCGTCTGACCGATCCCCGGCCCGGGTTGAATCCTGGACTTACGCGCTACTTGCTCTTGAGCGGGCTGCCCATTATATCGCGGAAATAGCGGAAAAAGTCAGAATCGGGCTCGAGCACCAGCATGTCACCCTGCTGACTGAAGACTGCGCGATAGGAGTTGAGGCTGCGATAGAAAGCGTAGAATTCGGCATCTTTACCGTACGCCTTAGCGTAGATTTCCGCCGCCTTGGCATCCCCCTCACCACGGGTTGTTTCCGCATCACGGTACGCCTCGGCAAGCAAGACGGTACGTTGGCGATCTGCATCGGCACGGATGCGTTCGGCTGCCTCTGCACCGCGGGAGCGGAAGTCACGCGCGACACGGGAACGCTCGGCCTCCATGCGGCGGTAGACCGAACTGCTGACCTCAGCCGGCAGATCGATACGTTTCACGCGTACATCGATTACCGAAATACCAATGCGCTGCGCTTCCTGATGGGCATTATTGGTGAGGATGCTCATTATCTGGGCGCGCTCGCCTGAGACCACCTCGTTGATCGTGCGCTTGCTGAACTCGCCGCGCAGACCATCCTTGATGATCTGTTCCAAACGCAAGCCCGCCTGAACCGTATCACCGGCCACCGCAGTATAAAAACGCGACACATCCTCAATTTTCCACTTCACAAAGCTGTCAACGATGACGTTTTTCTTCTCAGCGGTCAGGAAGCGTTCGGGCTGCACATCGAGGGTCTGGATGCGGCCATCGAATTTACGGACCTGGTTGATTATCGGGATTTTGAAGTGCAAACCCGGTGGATAGTCGGTACGTACGATTTCACCCAAGCGGAAAAGTACAGCGCGTTCACGCTCGTCGACGAAGAAAGTGGCGAAGTACGCCCCACCAAAAATCAGTAGTAGCAGGATGATACCCGCCGAACGTCCCTTACCCATTAGCGTGTCCTCCGGCTGCGCTGCGAATCGCGAAACCGCGATTCATCCAACGGTGCGGCCTCCTGACTGGTATCGCCGCTGCCGCCCGTACCAGATGTGCCGCTGCTGCGCGTTGCGCCACCTCTATCGATGATCTTGTCCAGCGGAAGATAGGTCAGGTTGTTTGTCCCTTTGGTATCGAGGATGACCTTGCTGGAGCGTGATAGCACCGCCTCGATAGAGTCGAGGTAGAGACGCTCGCGGGTCACCTTGGGCGCCTTTTGATACTCCACCAACAATTGATCGAAGCGTGAAGCTTCACCCAGGGCTTCAGCGATCACTTGTTCCTTGTAGGCGTTAGACTCCTCAAGTTGCCGCGCGGCAGCACCACGCGCCTTGGGAATCACTTCATTGGAGTATGCTTCCGCCTCGTTTTTCAATCGTTGCTCGTCCTCGCGCGCCTTGATCGCATCCGCGAAGGAGGCCTGCACCTCTTCGGGTGGTTGTGCATCCTGCAGATTCACATTGATCACCTGCAGACCCGTCTTGTACTGATCCAGGATGCCCTGCAGCAGCTTTTGGATACTCGCCACGATGGCGCTGCGCCCCTCGGTCAGCACGAAATCCATCTTGCTCTTGCCGATGATTTCGCGGATTGCACTCTCGGAGGCCTCTTTTAGGGTCTCATCGGGGGCACGTACATTGAACAGGTAGGCCTTGGGATCGGCGATTTGGTATTGAACCGCAATGCGAATGTCGACGATGTTTTCATCCTCCGTCAGCATCAATGCTTCACGTGGTACCGGCGCCCCGGCGCGGCCAGCTACTGAGGAGCGATAACCAAGCTCGACGAACCGGCGCTTCTCTACATCTACTATCTCCACGGCTTCGATCGGATAGGGGATATGCCAATGCGGGCCCGGTCCGGTGGTTTCAGTGTACTGGCCAAAGCGCAGTACGACACCACGCCGCCCCTCATCGACGATATAGATGCCAGAGAGCACCCAGCCAATGACGGCAACGGTGATGAGAACGCCGAAACCGCCCTTGGTGAGAGCACTTAGGGGTCCGCCGCCCGACGATGATCCACCGCCGCCGCCAGAACCCCCACCACGGCCACCGCGTCGACCACCACCGAACAAACCACCGAGTTTGTTCTGCAGGTTACGTACGACCTCTTCCAGGTCCGGCGGACCCTTCTCACCCCCACCGCCTCCCCAGGGGTCTTTACCACCGTTACCGGGTTCGTTCCACGCCATGCAAGACTCCAATCTGGTTCACGATCTGGCCATTCATACGAGAGGCCCGATTGTATTGGGCTCCCCTTGCCACGGCAAGGAAAGCACACCTGTTCCGAATTCCTGTTGCGCTGCTTGCAAGCGGATCAAGCAGCCCCTTCCAACCAGGTCTGCTGCAATCCTTCGCGCCGGCAGAGCTGCTCAAAATTACCTTTTCCCATTTGAAACTCGATCCGCAAATCACCATTCTCGCTGATCGCCTCGTCGACCACCGTGCCCAGTGCGAACAACCGCGCGCGCAATCGCGCGGCAGAAGGAGGCAGGCGCACGGTGCGATGCACCTGATCCTCGCCTAGGACTTCGGCAATGGCACTCAACAGGAGTTCCATCCCCTCACCGGTTCGCGCAGAGACCCAAACCCGTACCGGGCGGCCGTTTTCCGCGCGATCGACATGCGCTGACAGGCCGGGGACCAAGTCGATCTTGTTGTAGACCTGCAGCTGCGGAACTTCGTCCGCACCGATTTCGGCGAGGACCTGATTCACTTCACTGATCTGTTCGCGACGCTCCTCATCGGCAGCATCGATCACCTGCAACAACACCGCAGCCTGAACCGTCTCTTCGAGCGTCGAACGGAAGGCGGCTACCAGATCGTGAGGCAGGTCGCGAATAAACCCCACGGTATCCGCCAGCACTGCCCGCGTGCGCCCGGGCAACTCGATCCTGCGCAACGTCGAATCGAGCGTGGCGAAAAGCTGATCGGCCGCGTAAATCGCCGCGCCTGTCAACCGATTGAACAGCGTCGATTTGCCGGCATTGGTGTAGCCGACAAGTGACACTGTCGGCAATTCCGCCTTGCGCCGCGCACGGCGCCCCTGATCACGCTGACGGCGCACCTTCTCCAGCCGCTCGTTGAGCAATTTGATTCGCTTACCGATCAGGCGACGGTCGGTCTCGAGCTGGGTTTCACCTGGTCCACGCAGACCGATACCGCCCTTCTGACGTTCGAGGTGTGTCCAGCCCCGTATCAGGCGAGTCGACGTATGACGTAGCTGGGCCAGCTCTACCTGCAGTTTGCCCTCGAACGATTGGGCGCGCTGCGCAAAAATGTCGAGTATCAGCCCGGTGCGATCCAGCACGCGGCACTTGAGCAGGCGCTCGAGATTGCGTTCCTGGGCAGGCGAGAGCGTGTGATTGAACAGCACCACTTCCGCTTCGAGCACTGCGACGCTTTCGCGAATTTCCGCGGCTTTGCCGCTGCCGACGAAGTATTTCGCATCCGGCGAAACGGACGACCCGGTAATTACCGCCACCTCCAGCGCACCCGCTGAGCGCGCCAGTTCTCGGAATTCCTCGAGTTGCTCGGGATGCGCGCTGCCCCCCACATTGACATGGACCAGAACTGCGCGTTCTCCGCTACGGGGGCGTTCGAACAATCAAACGCCCCGGTAATCAGTATCAGGATCAGGCATTACCGAGTTCAGTATCCTCAGTCCCCTGCACCTTGATATTTCGGGCTGGAACAACAGTCGAAATGGCATGCTTGTAGACCATCTGGCTAACACTATTCTTCAGTAGGACCACAAACTGGTCGAAGGATTCGATCTGACCCTGCAATTTTATGCCGTTGACCAGGTAGATCGAAACGGGTACGCGCTCTTTGCGCAAAGTGTTCAAAAAAGGGTCTTGTAGCGACTGCCCCTTGGACATTGTCATCTCCTTGAATTGTTGTTGTTGCCCGATACGGCGTTGGTCCCTAGTTTAGTTTCCGGGGGGCTGACCAGGACAACCCACTCTGCCAGGCAAGCACGGCGACGCCATTGTATCATAGCAACCACCCCGCCCCCTGAGCGCCGCCCGCCCCTTGCGTTTTCGCGGACACACGAGCCACTCTCAGTATTTTGCACTGGTGGACGACCCCCACCGCCTCCGGTTATGGTCCGCTCACCCAAGTGTGAGCCCGGATTCAAGCCATTTCAATACCTTATAGGCGAGGCGGGGATCGACGCATTCAAATCGTTCGCCCCTTTTGAGCCCTCGAATCCAGGTCATCTGCCGTTTGGCGAGCTGGCGGGTGGCTATGACACCCCTTTGTCGCAGCTCTGCCAGCGACAATGCACCTTCCAGGTATTCCCACACCTGGCGATAGCCCACCGCCCGCAGTGCCGGCTTGTCAAGACCCAGATCACCGCGCTCCCTAAGGGCCGCGACCTCATCGATGAATCCCCGATTCAGCATGTTTTCAAAACGTTGTTCGATGCGCTGATGGAGGCGCGCGCGCGATTCGGTTTCCAAAACCACTTGCCTGATGGGGCAGGTCAGAGGCGTGTCAGGCGTGTCCTGATGCCAATCAGAGAGGGCTCTGCCCGTCACTTCGTAGACCTCCAATGCGCGCTGGATGCGTTGTGGATCGTTGGGATGGATGCGCCGAGCGGACGGAGCGTCAACTCTTGCGAGACGCTGATGCAAAGCGGCCCAGCCCAATCGGGCGGCCTCGTCTTCCAGGTGGCGGCGTATCTGCGGATCGGCGGGCGGCATCTCAGCCAATCCATTACTCAGCGCCCTGAAATAGAGCATCGTTCCGCCAACGAGCAAAGGAATGGCTCCAGCGGAATGGATGTCTGCAATTTCGCGCAGCGCATCGGCCCGGAACTCCGCTGCCGAGTAAGTCTCGGCGGGGTCGCGAATATCAATCAGGCGATGCGGAGCTTCCGCCAGCACCTCGGCTTCCGGTTTGGCCGTGCCTATGTTCATGCCGCGGTAAACCATGGCTGAGTCGACGCTGATGATCTGACAGGGCAATCTGCGTACCAATTCCACTGCCAGATCGGTCTTACCAGTCGCGGTAGCCCCCATCAGAAATATCACCGGGCGGTCGCACTGTGGTGAATCAAGGGGAGGCTCAGTCACGGAAACGGTTACCGCCCCCGCAGGAACAGGCGATCCAACTCTGTCAACGAGAGTTGAGTCCACGTCGGTCTGCCGTGATTGCACTGGCCGCTCATAGCGGTGCGCTCCATGTCGCGAAGCAGCGCATTCATCTCTTCGATGCTCAGACGCCGATTCGCGCGCACCGAGCCGTGACAGGCCATCGTTGCAAACAGGCGATTCACCGTTTCTTCGACGCGGGTACTGCGTCCATGCTCGGCCACATCAGACAGGACATCCCGCACCAGACTCCCCGCATCACTCCTGTTGAGCAGGGCTGGTACCCGCCTGACCACCAGCGCTTCCGGGCCGGTGCGATCCACCTCCAGGCCTACCTTGCAAAACAGACTCGCGCTCTCTTCGGCGAGATCGGCTTCGCTGCGCGATACACGCAACTGCTCCGGCACCAACAAAGGCTGGGTAATCACGGAATCCGTCTGCCACTCCTCTTTGAGCCTTTCATAAGTGATTCGCTCATGTGCGGCGTGCATGTCCACCATCACCAGGCCGCTGTCGTTTTGCGCCAGGATGTAGACGCCGTGAAGTTGCGCCAATGCCAAGCCAAGAGGAGGAAGCCCATCGGCTCCCGGTTCTTGGTTTGGTGGCGGCGTTACCGCGGTCTCTGTCGCTTGCAATGCTGTGTAAAGAGCCGCATGGTCGCGTAGCTGCAGAGGCATGCTCTGCTGGACGATCGATCGAGCCGGTGCACTTCCCCGCTGTCCAGCGACATCCGACTGTGTGGTACTCGGCGTCGAATCTGCCGGGCGAACACCACGCAATGCCCCATGGATCGTCGTAAAAAGAAAATCGTGCACCAGATTCGATTGACGAAAACGTACCTCGTGTTTGGCGGGGTGGACGTTTACATCCACTGCCGCCGGATTCATCTCGAGGTAAAGCAAATAGGCGGGATGCCGCCCATGATAGAGAACATCATGGTAGGCCTGACGTACCGCATGGGTAACAAGACGATCGCGCACCGTACGGCCGTTCACAAAGAAATACTGCATGTCTGCCTGCGAGCGTGAAAAGCCGGGTAGCCCAATCCATCCCCACAGATGAAAACCCGCACCCTCATGATCGATGGTCACCGAATGGGCAAGAAACTCCGGGTTGAGCAGATCAGCAACCCGTTGTTCCCGGTCTTGTATCTGCGTGGCGGGTTGCATTTGAAGCACGACCCTCCCATTGTGACGTAGCGTGATACCAACTCCGCAGTGGCTCATGGCCAGGCGGCGCGTGACGGTGTCGATATGGGAAAACTCGGTTTTCTCCGTACGCAGAAATTTGCGTCGTGCGGGGGTGTTGTAAAAGAGCTCGCGCACCTCGACCACGGTACCTGTCGTTAGCGCAGCCGGTTGGGGAGCCGAGACCCGATGGTTCGCATCGAAGGAGATCTCCCAACCCCGATCGGCATCGTGCGCTCGTGAGGCCAGGCGCAGCTGTGCGATCGAGGCGATGCTGGCCAGCGCCTCACCACGAAAGCCAAGACTGGCAACCCGCTCCAACTCATCGAGGCTGCGAATCTTACTGGTCGCATGCGGACTCAGCGCGAGCACCAGATCGTCAGGGTGTATGCCACAACCGTTGTCACGGATGCGAATCAATGCCACGCCCCCCTGCTCGACCTCGATTTCGATCCGCGTCGCGCCCGCATCCAAACTGTTCTCCAGCAACTCTTTGACGACCGATGCCGGGCGCTCGATCACCTCGCCGGCGGCGATTTGGTTGACAAGTTGAGGGGAAAGCTGGTGTATGCGCATGCGTCCGGTACGATTGGCGGTAGACCGCCATTGTACCGACCGCTGCTCAGTTGGTCATAGTGACCAGCTCACGCGGGATACGCAGTACCGCACCCACCGAGAGCGTATCGTCGCCCAGGCCATTGATCTGCCGCAGGCTATGCAGGCTGACCTGATAGCGCCGGGCGATTCCGGAGAGCGTCTCGCCGTGACGTATCACATGCTTGTTGTGCGCGAGAAGCGTTCCGGGAGGCGGTTTATCCGCAAAATAAGCGCGGATGCCCCGCATAATGGCCCGTGCCACCTTCTCCTGGTGTTGAGGATTGCGCAGATTGTTCTCTTCCGTGGGATTGGTGATGAACGCGGTCTCCACCAGAATCGACGGAACATCGGGTGATTTGAGAACTGCGAAGCCGGCCTGCTGCACACGTCGTGAATGCATACGCCCCACCTTGGCGAGGTTGTTGTGGACATGCTCGGCGACTTCAAGGCTATCCTCAATGGTCGCCGCCTGGGATAGATCGAGCAGCACCGTTTTCAACAGGTCATCCTTGTCCTCCAGACTTACCCCGCCGATGCGGTCTGCGGCGTTCTCCTGCTCGGCCAGGAATGCGGCAGCGGCGGTGGTCGCGCCCCTCTCCGACAGCACATAAACGGACGAACCATGTGCCCGATGATCGTTGAATCCATCGGCGTGTATAGAAACGAAGAGATCGGCCTTGGCGTCTCGCGCTTTGGCGTAGCGATCTTTGAGGCCGACATAATAGTCACCTTCGCGAATCATGACCGCCCGCATACCGTACTCTTGTCTGATCTGCCGCTCCAAGCGCATGGCGATCTGAAAAACCGCGTCCTTCTCCCGGGTCCCCCGGCGTCCTATGGCACCCGGATCCTCGCCTCCATGCCCGGCATCGATGGCGACGACGATCGCTCGCGGCCCCTGCCCTGCCTGCGGTTCGGCCACCAGCACCTTGGGCTTGGCGGCGTCGCCCTGCGCATCGTACAGGTCGATCACCAATCGATGACCGTACTTTTCGTTGGGTTTGAGCAGAAAACTTTTGGGTCGCACAGGACCGGCCAAATCGAACACCACCCGCAAATCGTCGCCATTGCGCGACGAATGACGCACGGCGCGTAACAGGGGGGATGCCGCTTCGGGAATCGGTATGTTGGTGTTTAATCGAGCATTTTTCAGATCGACGACAATGCGATCGGGTTCGCGCAACGGGAACAACGCGTGATCCACGGGTCCATCTATATCAAAAACAATTCGGGTGTTGTCGGGAGCGGCCCAAAGCCGAATGCCGTCGACGCGCGCCGTTTGCGCCTGTCCCAGAACAGGCCAAAGGGAGAATAACAGTAGGATCAGGGCTCTTTTCATGCCGGCGCACCGGTCGGTTCTTTATGAATGTTATGGCATAGAACTAGTACAAAAACAAGTTTTTCCTGATAAAACGGTAAGATAGCCATCTTTTCTAGAAGTTTTCTAGCTTATGCGTTCACGTCGGTCCATTGTTGTCTCAGACCATCAATCACCCGTACTCCTCGCTGGGTAAACGCGTGCAGATGTGCCTCACGCCCACCGCTCACATAATCAAGTCGGATTTGAAGGTCGGCGGCAGGAAGAAAACCCGCACCTTTTTCGGGCCACTCGATTAATACCAACGCCTCTGAATCGAGCAAATCTCGCAGACCGAGATGCTCCAGCTCTTCGGCGTCGGCGACTCTGTAAAGGTCAAGATGTATGACCCGCCTTCCAGCCACTGCGTAGGGTTCAATCAATGTGTAGGTTGGGCTTTTAACCGCGCCCCCATAGCCGAGCCCCCGCAAAAAACCGCGTGTCAGTGTCGTTTTCCCCGTGCCCAGGGCGCCCACCAAAAAGATGACCAGGCCCGTCGCGCAACACTCCGCCAGCAGCGCGCCCAACCGCCGGGTATCTTGCTCCTCGGACAGTACACACCCCCACTCCATTATCTTGGCGCCGGATTGGCGAGACGTCGCAAGTGCGGCAGGAGGTCCGTGGCCAGCAGACCGCGCTCCCCATCACGGGCTGCGGCATCAGCGGCTTGCGCATGCAGATAGACGCCAACCCTCGCGGCCTGGACGCTGCTTAATCCTTGCGCCAGGAGACCGGCTATCACCCCGGTCAGCACATCACCCATCCCACCGCTGCCCATACCGGGATTGCCGAGCGTGCAAAGACCGGGTATCTCACCCGCGTCGGCGATTATGCTGCCCGCCCCTTTCAGCACTGCCACACCTCCATACCGCGACTGCAATCGCCGTGCACTGCCGAAACGGTCGGATTGAACCTCTGCAATGGAGCAGTCGAGCAAGCGCGCAGCCTCTCCCGGGTGGGGGGTCAGTATCCAGCGTTCATTCACATGTGGCCGATGTGCCAGAAGATTCAAAGCATCGGCATCAATCACCAGGCGCTGCTCAGACAAAAGCACGCAATCCAGCAGAGAGCGAGCCCAGTCGCTGCGCCCCAATCCTGGCCCAATCGCTACAACTGAGGCTCTTTCAAGCAGTTTCTCGAGTGCGGCAGGTTCTTCTATCCCGTGGGACATAAGCTCGGGCTGCGTCAAGGTCACCAGGCCGGCATGTGATTCCCGGGTGGCCACGCTCACTAGTCCAGCACCTATGCGCGCCGCCCCCGATGCGGCCAGGCGCGCTGCTCCCAACATGCCGCGCTCACCGCCAATCACCAGCACGTGACCATTGTCGCCCTTGTGGCTGCTTCTTGCCCGAGGTGTCAGTGCAGCGCGAATTTCCTCCTGGCTCAGGCGCATGGCATCGGGATCGAACGCTTGGTAGACCTCTTGCGGAATCCCCAGCGAATCAAACCTTACGGAACCTGTGTAATCTTGCGCGAGCCCGGTGAATAAACCCCTTTTCAAGCCCACGAACGTCACCGTCATCTCAGCCCGAACAGCAATGCCCATCGGCATACCCGAATCGGCGTTCAGACCCGAAGGTACGTCCAGTGCCAGCACGGGACGACTCGATTGGTTGATCGCCTCGATTACGGCCGCAAACTCACCAGTTACGTCGCGCTCCAGGCCGGTTCCCAACAAACCATCGACGACGACGCAGGGCGTCGCGAGCGCCCCCGCCTTGAACTCACCCACGGTTCCGCCGCAAGCAAGCCAGGCATTGTAGGCCCGCAATCCGTCACCGTGCGGGTCGCCAACCCCCTTGGGGCGATAGACAGCGGCAATGAGCCCCGCCTCCCTGGCCAATCTGGCGACGACATAGCCGTCCCCAGCGTTGTTTCCACTTCCGCATACCACCACAATGCGTTGAATCGACGGCCAGCGCTTCTGCAATGCAGCGAACGCCGCATGACCGGCGCGATTCATCAAATCGATACCCGGTTCACCCCACTTCTCTATAGCGAGTCGATCTAACTCGCGCACCTGCGCAGCGCGGTATAAAGCGGTCGGAAGCCCGCGGATCTCATTCATGACAACGTTGGCGGCGGAAGCATTCATGCTCAGAGGCTGAGGCGGCTATAAAACAGTGGCAAAATACCGCGAAACTCCATCGCGAATCCAGCAGCCTGTAGAATCCGCGTCACTATGCCAGAAGAACAGCTTTTCAACATTGAGGAACTCAGCGATTCCATCCATCGTTGGGCGGGAGAGCTTGGTTTTCAGCGGCTCGGCATTTCCGACATCGATCTTCACAAACAAGAGCCACAACTGCAGAACTGGCTGCGGGCCGGCTATCACGGTGAAATGCACTACATGTCGAAGCATGGGATGAAAAGGGTGCGGCCGGCGGAACTCGTTCCCGGCACACTGTGCGTGATCAGCGTCAGAATGGACTATCTGCCGGAATCGGTTGCCGCGGCCGAACAAGCACTGTGCCAAAGAGAGTCCGGATATATCTCGCGCTATGCCCTGGGACGTGACTACCATAAAGTTTTGCGCAAACGTCTGCAAAAGCTCGCAACGAAAATTGAATCGATAATCGGCCCGTTCAGTTATCGTGTCTTTGTCGACAGTGCCCCGGTCATGGAAAAGCCGATCGCTCAAAAAGCAGGTCTTGGGTGGGTTGGCAAACATACCAACATCATCGACAAAGAGGATGGTTCGTTCTTCTTCCTCGGCGAAATCTACACAGACCTGCCCCTGAAACCCGATTCTCCCGCGAAAAACCACTGTGGCTCCTGCAGTGCATGCATCGATGTCTGCCCTACCCAGGCGATAGTAGCTCCGTATCAATTGGATGCCCGACGTTGCATCTCCTATTTAACGATTGAACACCCCGGATCGATAGCCGAGGAATTCAGACCCGCGATAGGCAACCGAATATATGGCTGTGACGACTGCCAACTCGTATGTCCTTGGAATCGATTCGCCAAACTCGGCGCGGAGGCGAATTTCGTGTCGCGAAGCGAACTGGGGAGCCCCAGGCTGACAACCCTGTTCCGCTGGACCGAAGAAGAGTTTTTACGTAACACCGAGGGTAATCCCATACGCCGGATCGGGCATGAAAGGTGGTTAAGGAACATCGCAATCGCCCTGGGAAACGCACCGCCATCCCAGGCCGCCAGGGAGGCGTTACTTTTCGGGACGCGAAGCGCGTCCGAATTGGTACGCGAACACTCGACCTGGGGCCTTTTACAGCAGGGCATTGGTCGGTCAAGGCTCTGATGAGCGTTCGGCTGCCGTAAAGCCGGGTCCCGCCTGGCACCTGGCCAGCCACCCCCGGCACCTCTCCCCGGCACGATTTAGTGCCCCGAGCGGCTGCCTTTTTACCCCCTGAAGCCGTGCCCTGATGCCTCGATCCCCCAGATTGGGCATCAGGTCAAAGTTTGTTTCGAAAAACTTGGGCTAAATATTTGTGATTCTGTGTCGATAAGATTTCATGCTTGTTCGTCCGAGGCACCGGAACATCCTTACAAAAAGGCAGTAATTCTTTTTCACACAATGGGTTAGCAAGCTTTATGGGAACACTTACCGGTAGATTCGTATACGCTTAAGGGGTAGTAACGTCGTGCTTTGCCATTCCGAGAGCAAAGTTTGGGTGTGGTATCGGAATGGTGCATCCCAGCATGGACCGGACACTGCCCCATCGTCGACAAACACCGGTGCGAAACCGCGGCAAGGCCTTTGCAATCCGTCCCTCGATGGCAACGTGCGTTGTATTGACAGGCCGCAAGTTCTGATCTCAGAAGGATATCTTTCTCGATGAGTGCTGATCAAAGAACGGTTTGGCTGGAGCGGGTACGCCAACGCAAAGATACCGAGTTGGAACAGGCCGTCACCCGTGTGGTCATGGGGGCCGCGGCCTTTGTTTACGTGTTGGCTTACGCGCTTTTCTCGGAGGAAGGATTCGCGGGCGTCAAGACCGGGATTACGATGTTCGCGACGTTTTTCGTCTGCTCATTTGTGATCGTCGCTAGCGTTTTGTGGAAGCCGGCACCCAGCCCGTCGCGCCGCGTGCTCGGTTCTGTAAACGACATGTTCTGGATCTCATCGATACTGTATGTATACGGCGGGATGACCTCCCCGATCTGGATCATGTATCTCTGGGTCATCGTAGGGAACGGTCTGCGTTACGGTAATGTCTATCTGACGATTTCCGCTTCACTCGCGATGCTCGGTTTTGGCATCGTAGCGATCTATTCACCCTTCTGGTCTAACATCCCCGAACTCTCGTTCGGGTTATGGGCGGGTCTGTTGGTACTGCCGCTCTATTTCGGCATGCTGATCTTGCGCCTGACCAAAGCCACAACCGACGCTGAGCAGGCGCGCACCTACGCAGAGCAGGCGAATCGCGCCAAAAGTCAGTTCCTGGCGCACATGAGTCATGAAATCCGCACCCCGATGAACGGCGTCATCGGGGTGGCATCGCTGTTGGGTGATACCGCATTGGATCAGCAGCAAAGAAGTTTTGTTGGAACCATCCAAAGATCCGCCAAGCACCTGCTATCGATCATCGACCAGATACTCGATTTCGAGAAAATCGAGGCAGGGAAGGTTGTCGTTGAGAAAGTCGGGTTTGATCTGCACGATCTGGTCCGTGGCGTCGTCCGTACATTTGAACCGATGGCCAGAGACAAGGGTTTGAGGGTCAATGCCCGTTTCGATGCAAGCGTTCCCTATCAGGTAGTGGCCGATGAGCTGCACCTGCGCCAGGTGCTAATCAATCTTGTAAGCAACGCGGTGAAATTTACCGACAATGGCCAGGTGGACATTGTCGTTCGTTCAGTTGGCGAGACCGATAACGGGATGCTGACCGCGTTCGAAGTACGGGATACCGGCATAGGAGTGCCGGAAGAGAAGAAAAAACTAATATTCGAATCATTTACCCAAGCCGCCGACTCGACCGGTCGCCTCTATGGCGGTACCGGATTGGGAACCACGATTTCCAGAGAACTGGCTGAGGCGATGGGTGGCACGTTGACTCTCGAGTCCACAGAATCACAGGGAACGACGTTCACCTTGACGATTCCCCTGGAGAGCTCGCACGGAACCAAGGCCGAGGAGACCCGATCAACCCGGTTTTCGGACGACAAGATATTGTTGTGCTCCAAAGATGCAGAACTGTGTTCCGTCCTGGGGCAGTGGCTGGAATCTTGGTCCATGAACTGGGACCAGCTGATGGCGTTACCAGTGGATAACGATGCCGTATCGATCAATTGGCAGGGGGTTGGCGTTCTGGTTATCGACGAACGCATGCTGCCCAATCCTGTGGCATTCGCACACGCCTATGAGAGCAAACGCGACGCCACCGCTAGCGCACTCCCGCTGCTCATGTTACTTCGCACCAGTGAACAACCGCTCGACAGCGAACTGTTCATGGCTGGTTACACCTCTATTGTTACGCGACCGCTTAACAAGTCTCTCGTCTACACTGCGCTCCATTCCTGCTTGAACCCGATAGTGGAAAATCCATCGGCTGTTTCTTTCTCTTCCCGAATGCCCACGGGTTCCGCG
The DNA here is from genome assembly GCA_008501635.1 of Pseudomonadota bacterium. NCBI lineage: Bacteria > Pseudomonadati > Pseudomonadota > Pseudomonadota bacterium. The sequence continues at coordinate 482,802 of QQUJ01000018.1, read as the reverse complement.
TTGCGCATACTCGTCGCGGACGACAACGAGATAAACGCAGAAGTGGCCCGACTGGTCCTTGAAAGGTCCGGTCACTCGGTTGACGTTGTCGGTGATGGGGAGGCCGCGCTCGATCAACTGGAACGGCATCCCTACGATGTGGCGGTGATTGACATGCAGCTACCGGAGCGTACGGGACCTGAGGTCATCAAGTTGTACCGAATGATGACCGTCGGGAAGAAGTATCTGCCGTTCCTCGTCTTGACGGCCAATACAACCACGGAGGCAAAGGAGGAATGCTCTGAAGCGGGTGCTGATGGCTTCCTGACCAAACCCTTTAATCGAACCGTATTGCTGCGAGTCATTGAACAGCTCGCTTCGCGCGGTCACCAGCGGCATATGCTCACTGCACCGGAGCTGACAGAGGTCCCCGCGCGGGAAAATCGATCCTATGTCGATAGTCGCGCCATCGAGGAGTTAGTCAGGATCGCGGGTGAGAAACAGTTTGCAGTCAAAGTAGCCAATGACTACTTGAACCATACGAAATCGATGCTGGATAAACTGACGCGCGAAGCGGCCGCGTCGATGCTCACAACGGGCGATTTTCGTGACGATGTCCATGCACTTTGCGGAAACTCCAGCTACGTAGGAGCCTCCGCGTTAGCAGAAACTGCACGAGAGATCATGAAGAAACCCACCCCGGTGCTGAAAAACGATCTGGAGGTGGATATAGGCAAACTACATGAAGTGTTCCATCACACCCAGGAGGCGATGGTACGCCTCCTGGAGGATGAGCTGGAAGTCAATCAAGCCTCCAGATAATTTATTACTTGGATCGCGAGGCCTCCTGCACGTTGTTGACTGTTACCGAGGCCTGAGCCTGCGCACGCAGAATTCTCTCCATGGTTCGCAGTTCCTTGTCGGAAAGCGCCAACGCGCAGTCTACCCAGTGCTGGGTAATCTCCAGCAATTCTTCAAAGGGAACGCGGTTGTGTTTGCGCCGTATAGTGGAAATCAGACTCCTGGCGTTGCTTTGGCGCGGGGCATTCTTGACCAGCCTCCGCACAGCGCTCTCACCCTCTCCTGGTTCGGCAAGAACATTGACGATTCCCATCTCATACATCTCCTCGGCGGAATAGAGTTTGCCGCTCATGATTATCCGCTCCGCCAAGGCTTGGTTGACGCGGCGAGAGAGGAATGAATAGGCGCCCATTCCCGGGAAAAGATTAAAGAGCACTTCGGGAAAACCGAATTGGCTGCCGCGTTCCGCAACGATCGTCGTGCAGGCCAATGCCGCCTCAAACCCGCCGCCTAATGCCGGACCCTGCACCAGCGCAATAAATTCAAAACCCTCAAGATCGAGCGCCACGGAACCATTGTGCGCGACCTTGATGCATGAGGTGGCGTATTCCAGCAATGCACCCCGATCCCGGTCGCGAATCCATTTTACAAACCTTCCCAGGTCCCCGCCTGTATTAAAGAACCCGTTGATAGCCGAGGCGAACACACCCCAGCGAAAGGTAGGGGCTCTATTTTCAGCTTCCTCGGCATGATAGCGTTTGCGAATACCCTCCTGCCAATACAATATATCCGCCAGCAATTCAGGTGTGTAGCACGTCTTCATAGGCGGCTGCATATATAGTGCGGTTACGCCCAGACACTCATCTTCGACAACTTGCGCATGCTGATAGCTTCTCGCCTTACCCGTCCGTCTTTCCCCATTCGACTCGATCAGTGTCAGATTGGCCATTTGTGCTGCTCTCCTCTTTCGATATAGATGTCATGGAACACAGGCAATACCATCTTCTCTTTTATTCTTGGCATTCCCCGAATACCTATTCGTGCATGGATCACGAAACTACGCACGCAGAGCGGAACGTACAACTGTTTTTCTTCATGCCATCAACGAGTTAGCGTTATTCGATCAGACTTCTTCAGTGAAGCGTCGATTTTTTTGGTTTTTCGCCCACTAGACCAAGCACGACGCTTGGGCATAAGGCAGTCAGTGAGATATGGCTCCCGGCCTTCTCGAATCGGCCTTTATATAGTGTCAGGACTGCTCGCTGCTATAGTTTTCATCGCGGGCATAGGAGTGCGGGCACTCATCCAACCTGATGCATTTACGTGAATGGCGTCGGCTATAGTAACGCCCTTACTGGAAGGTGCTGTCAGGATCCTGCAACTCGTTATGCACTTCCGCCACCTTCTCTTTATTGCACGTCATGATCTCTATACATAAGGGATCAAAGTGTTTACCGCTTTCCGCCTGGATGTAGTGGAAGGCGTCTTCCAGCTTCCACGGTTTTTTATATGGGCGCCTCGACGTCAGTGCATCGAACACGTCGGTAACAGCTACGATTCTCGCCGCCATGGGTATCGCATCACCGGCAAGCCTCTGCGGGTAACCCGTGCCGTCAAAACGTTCATGGTGATTGAGGGCAATAATTGCGCCCGCCTGCAGGTACTTGGAAGGACTGTCCTTGAGGATGTTGTAGCCGATGTGGGTATGCTGTTGCATAAAGAGCTTTTCCGCCGGCGTATACCGCCCCATCTTCAAAAGAATCCCGTCGGGGATGCCGACCTTCCCGATGTCATGCAGCGTTGCGGCCAGACTCGTCACTTCGCACTGTTCTTCAGGAAACCCCAAATCTTCCGCAATGATCCGCGTGTATCTTTTCACTCGTAAAACATGATTGAAGGTTTCTTCATCTCTGAACTCGCCCGCTTTCGCGAGTCGCAACAAGGTTTCGCGCTCTCGCTCCCGCACCTCACGTGTGGCAAATCCGACCTGCTGCTCCAACCAGTCAGCACGGTCTCTGATGATATGCTGCTGGTTTCGGAGCGTAAGCAGATTACGACACCGCGCTGCACACTCATGCCGATCTACGGGCTTGGTAAGAAAATCGGTGGCGCCCGCTTCCAGCGCCTGGTAGCGCACTTCCCGGTCTTCGACAATGGTGACGATCACGACGGGGATATCGAAACCGTTAGGCAGTTCGCGAATGCGTCGGATAAATTCGATGCCGTTCATTTCCGGCATCTTGTAGTCGGCAACGATGAGGTCTGGAGTCCGCTTGTTCATCCACTCCAGCGCGGCCGGGGCCCCGTCGAACGTGAGTATTTCCACTCCGCCGATTGTTTTTTTTATGATTTCTGCGAGGATCTGCCGGCTGGTTGCCTGGTCATCCACGATTACTACGGTACCTACCGCCGCCCGTTTTTCGACGACTTGCTCAGGATAGTGCGACAGGGCTGTTGTGTGCATGGTGACCTAGCTATCCCCACAGGCGGCTGTGATTATAGTGTTCGCTTCCGTTGCCGCTGCAATTTCACTCATTTGCCGAAGCGGTTCTCCCACCCAGGCAAACGGGTGATTTTTACCGGATTATCAGCGTCGCTTCGTTCTCTTGCAATGCTTGCCGCATACATATCAGTATTCCATTTAATAAATATCACTAATACAGATTTTTAAAACGGGATTGCTGCGAACGCCAGCGCATTCCCGGTCACCTGGTATTCGATCGATAGTTATTTAAACAGCATGCTCCGGTAGTACTGCAGTTCCCTGATCGATTCACGAATATCGGAAAGCGCTTCATGTCTACCCTCTTTGGTGAATCCGTCAGCAACGTCAGGTGCCCAACGCCTGGCCAGTTCCTTGAGAGTGCTGACATCCAGATTGCGATAGTGAAAAAAGCCCTCAAGCTCGGGCATCAATCGCACTAAAAAGCGCCGGTCCTGGCAAATACTGTTGCCGCAAATCGGCGATTTTCCGCTTGGGACCCACCGCACCAGAAATGCCAGGGTTGCCTGTTCCGCCCCGGCCATGTCGATATCACTGCGCCGGACCCGTTCGATCAGACCGCTCCTGCCATGGTGCAGCGTGTTCCATTCATCCATGCCGTCGATAACAGCGTTCGGCTGATGGATCGCCAATACCGGTCCCTCCTCAAGCACATTGAGTTGGGAATCAGTGACGATCGTAGCGATCTCCAGAATGGTGTCGCGATCAGGATCCAGGCCTGTCATCTCCAGGTCAATCCAGATAAGGTTCATGTCGCTGATCGTCATTAGAGAACCGCCTCGGCTAAAGGGATGGCTGGAAATGTAACAAACCCATGCGGATCTCGCACAGCGGGCGCGCAGGAGTCTAGACTCTACAGCAGTACCAATGCGGAGCCCGCATCATGAACAAACTCACTCAAAAGCGATGCCGCCCCTGCGAAGGCGGCACCACCCCCCTCGGGGCAGAAACCGCGGAAACCCTGTTGGAGCAACTGCATCCCGACTGGCAGCTCAGCTCGGATTCGCAGGCCATAGAACGACTGTTCCGTTTTTCCGATTTTCACAAGACGATGGCATTCGTGAACGCCCTCGCCTGGATCGCTCACGAAGAGGACCACCATCCTGATCTCGAGGTGGGCTACAATCGCTGCACAGTCAGGTATACCACTCATGCCATTAACGGGCTGTCCGAGAACGACTTCATCTGTGCCGCAAAAACCGATGCCCTGTTCCAAGACTGAATCATATCGGAGCGACTCCCTCTCGCCTTTTGCAGCGCTATGGCAAATCGCCGCCTGACCCGCCGTCAGGCGCATCACGTCCAGCGCATCCAGGAGCGGCGGCTGGCTCGCGTCAAACAGCGCACACAATCCAATACTGACGATAGCGAAGCCAATCAGCTCGGTTCCGAGGAGATCGGTCAGGTGCTCGCCAATTTTGGCTCTTCGCTGATGGTGGAAAACAGCCAAGGCGAAGTAATACGTTGCGTACCCCGCGCCAACCTCGAACTGATGGTCAGCGGCGACCGCGTGGTTTTTCAACACATCAATGGGTCAGAGGGTGTCGTAACGGCCCTGGTACCCCGTCGCACCGAACTCAGCCGTCCGGATTACGGCGGCCGACTCAAGCCGCTGGCTGCCAACATTGATCGATTGGTGGTGGTCGCGGCGGTCCAGCCCGCCTTCGATGAACACCTCATAGACCGTTACCTGGCAGCGGCTGAGCTATTGGGTGCAGTCCCATTGGTAGTGGTCAACAAGATCGACCTCGCAGATGAAGGCGTGCGCAAGACATTGCATGAACAAATGTCGGTCTACGAACGCATCGGCTACCAGGTCGTTTACACCAGCACCAGGCGCAAACATGGATTGGATGAACTGTTTCGAGCGCTCTCAGGCCATACCAGCATTCTGGTGGGTCACTCCGGCACAGGCAAATCATCCCTCATAAAGGCGCTCCTGCCCGAGCAGATGATCCGCATCGGCGATCTGTCTGAGGCATCGGGTCAGGGTCGGCATACCACCACCTCTACAATGCTCTACCATCTCCCTACCGGAGGAGATCTGATCGACTCGCCAGGGGTTCGTGAGTTTCGACTCTATGAAAAAGACCCGCAACGCGTGGCTGAGGGTTTTATAGAGTTCCGGCCGTTTCTCGGCCACTGCCGCTTTCGCGACTGCCGTCACGAAACGGAGCCGGACTGTGCACTACGTGACGCGGTGAAGCAAAACAGGATCGACGAGCGACGCCTGGCGAGTTATCGAATTATTGTGCGAGAAATTGCATCCGAATGAGTGTCGCCCGAGTCAGGGCATCTTTAGGAACCTCTGATCAAGTCAGTTTAAATGAGGGTGTTGTACAGAAGGGGCGAATTCAAGGCGCAAAGTGCAGGTAATAGCCCACTATTGCCAAGCTTTCCAACACCGGAATCATCGCTTCCGGGCAACAGAATCACTGAACACGACTTGATCAGCGGTTCCTTTACATCGATCGCCTGCCACTGAAGGCGTGAGACAGCGTTCCACCGTCGATATATTCCAGCTCACCCCCCAGGGGCACGCCATGGGCGATGCGGGTCGTGGTCACCCCGTATTGGCCCGCAAGCTCGGCGATGAAGTGAGCGGTCGCCTCGCCTTCCACCGTAGGATTGGTGGCGAGAATGACCTCGCTTAATCCGGGGCTGACAAACCTTTGCTCCAAATCGTCCAGGCCGAGTTCACCCGGCCCAATGCCATCGAGGGGTGAAAGATGCCCTCCCAGCACGAAGTAGAGACCGCGATAGTCCGTGGCTTGCTCGATCGCGTAGACGTCGGCCGGGGTTTCGACTACGCACAACAAAGTGCGCTCGCGACGATTGGAACTGCACAAAGGGCACAGTTCTGATTCGCTGAATGTGCGGCAGCTCGCGCATCGCCCCACATTGACCATCGCCTCTTCCAGTGCGTGCGCCAGAGCCCGGCCACCGGTACGGTCTCTCTCGAGCAGGTGAAAGGCAATACGCTGCGCCGATTTCGGTCCAACTCCCGGCAAACATCGCAACGCCTGTATGAGCCCCTCGATCAACGGCGGGAAAGTTGCCATCGCCGCCAGCGCTCAGAACGGCATTTTGAAGCCGGCCGGCAACTCGAATCCCGAGGCAAAGCCGCTCATTTTTTCCTGGGTATTTTTCTCGACGCGCTGCACCGCATCGTTGACGGCCGCCGCCACCAGATCCTCGAGCATCTCGCGATCGTCGTCGACGAAGAGACTGGGATCGATAGAGACGCGCCGCAACTCGTGACGCCCCGTCATGATGACTTTCACCAGCCCGCCTCCCGACTCGCCCTCCACCTCCATGTTGGCCAGCTCCTGCTGAGCCTTCTGCATATTGGCCTGCATCTGCTGGGCCTGTTTCATCAACTTGCCGATCTGCCCCTTCATGGTTACTCCTCAATTACAGCTATGGCGTGATTAGACGACTTGTACCTTCCTGCAGCGGCTGCGCCGTTCAATGGGAATCGTTAAGCGGACGCGTGGAACCGTCACGGATCTGTGCTGAAAAAACATCCTGCAATGCTTGAACATTGGGATCCTCCGCGACGGCTTTCTCAGCTTCGGCTTGTCTCTGCGCGGCGTCGCGGGCACGCTCCTGGGCCGGTGTTACCTGAGTGAGGTTGCCTACCTCGATCTCCAGCCGCACCGGTTCACCCAAATGGGTCTGCAGCGCCTCCGCCAGGCGTTTCTCCAACGACTCGCTGCGCAATTGCGCATTGGCCGGATCGAGCATCAAATGCACGCGACTACCCTCTCTGCCCACCCAGGAGCAGTGCATTGCGAGTTCCTTGACCATACCTCCCACGCGCAGCGAATCCACGATCTGTTTCCAGTTACCCTCGCTGCCACGGTTGGGATTGGTCGGCGCTTGCGGGCGCGGTGCCGGCGGGAGCTCGGCGACAGCGTCTGCGGAAGATTCCCCCGCGGGGGTGATCGCCGGCAACGGAGCCTTCGCCTGCGCCCCGCGCACAGCGCTCCGTTCTCCCCGACCGGTTTGGTTCGCGTCGCCGGCAACTTGTTGCTCACCGGTGACCGGACGAAAGGCGAGCATGCGCAACAGAATCATTTCAAAGCCACTGCGGGGCTCCGGGGCCAGCGGTAGATCGCGGCGCCCGTTCAAGGCGATCTGATAGAAAAGCTGCACCTCTTCCGGCGATGCCTGTTCCGCCAACTCCATCACCGCGTCGCGGTCTCCCAGGAGGTCATCGATGGCATCCGGTACTACCTGGGCCAAAGCGATGCGCTGCAATACAGTGATCATATCGGCCACTATCCCGCCGAAATCCGGGGCCTGCGTCGCAATCCGCTGCACCTCTTCGAGCAGTGCCTGCCCATTGCCGGCGACGATCTGACGCAACAGTTCGAACACGTAGGTCTGCTCGATGGTACCGAGCATCATACGCACCTCATTGTCGCGAAGCTCGCCGCCACCGTGAGCGATCGCCTGATCGAGCAGACTCAGCGCATCGCGCATACTGCCGTCTGCGGCACGCGCGATCAGCACCAGGGCGCCCTGGTCGAAGCAGACCTCCTCCGCCCCCAGCAGACGCTGGAGATACTCGACGATCATCTCGGCAGGCAGCCGTTTGAGGCTGAACTGCAGGCAGCGCGAGAGCACCGTTACCGGTACTTTCTGCGGATCGGTCGTTGCAAGCAGAAACTTCACATGGGGAGGTGGTTCCTCCAATGTCTTCAACAGGGCGTTGAAGCTGTGGGTGGAGAGCATGTGCACCTCGTCGATCAGGTAGACTTTATACCGCCCCCGGGTTGGCGCGTACTGCACATTGTCCATCAGTTCGCGCGTATCCTCGACCTTGGTGCGGGAGGCGGCATCGACTTCGATCAGATCGATAAAACGACCCTGATCCACTTCGCGGCAGGTGGCGCACTCACCGCAAGGTTTCGAACTCACACCCTGCTCGCAATTGAGCGATTTGGCGAGAATGCGCGCCACAGTGGTTTTGCCCACGCCACGGGTACCGGTAAAGAGAAAGGCATGGTGCAGGCGATCGTTGTCCAAGGCGTTGATCAACGCCTTGACCACGTGCTCCTGCCCCACCATCTCCTCAAAGGTGCGGGGGCGCCACTTGCGTGCCAGTACCTGATAGGTCATTGCTCTCTTCGCCGCGGGGATAGGTGAGCTTCTCAAATCCCGAATTACATTCGGGCTACATTCAGGGTCAAACGAGCGGTCGATTATAGCGCACCTGGTCGGCGGCTTACTTGATCCGCGGAACAGGTTGGTATGTAAAGTGGGTGGCGGCCCGCACCAGCCACACCCCGGCACACAAATTCACTGCTGCCGCTGCTCCCTTCCGGGCCTGACGGGGTTCACAGCTGATTGTTGCGGGGGGACCGGCACGGCCCGCCATAAAACCGGGGGACCGGTCGATCGATCCGAGGGTGGCCTTTATACCCCAGCCCCCTGCGAGTAACAAGCAGCACCGGGTGCCGGGCGGCCACCCTTACGTTGGTCAGAACTGCCTGCTGAACGCACCACGATCGGTAGCGCTCCTGCCGCGTCCCGCGCTGAGCGACCGGCCCTATCTATGCTATGGTTCCCGCACGCCAGGGCGCGATCGTCACCCCGGCCAGCCACCTGTAAGGACCACTTCGGCCATGGCGACAACAGACCGATCGACGCCAACCACCCTGTTACCCCTTCGCGATATGCCGCAGGCCACATGTCGCGCAATCCAGATGGTCATGACGGATATCGACGATACATTGACCGATGACGGTCTACTGCGACCTAACGCATCGCTTCGATTTCGGCCGTATTGGACTGCACGGTGCAGTAGATCACCTTCTTGCCGGTCTTCTCGGTCAGGTAGTCCTGGAAAGGTTTGAAGGCATCGCGGTAGACAGCGGGGTCCTCGACCGGCGTGTCGGTGGATACCAAAGTAGAGGGATCGCGCCACTTGAAAGAATCCGTGGGCGCACCCGCCACCAGATCGTTATCCTCATCGCGGTAAAGAACATCCAGACTACCGCGATTCTTGCACTCATCCGCAACGGCCGGCGCCAATCCTCCCGCCGTCATCAGGCCCAGCGAGCGTGGTTGGGTCATTCCCAATGAGCGAGCCGCAACACCGCGCTGGAGCCACGAGCGCCCGGCCCTTCGGGTTGGCCCCGGAGGTGCGCTGGCGGTGTTCTCGACTTGCCAATAGCGTTGCTATTGGCTGCGCCTTCGGGCCTACCCAGCGCACCTCTGGGGCTCAACACAGCACGCGGGGGATTCTGAGATAGGTTCTAGTGATCTTCCTTAGATGATCGTTAGATACTTTTCGTATTATTCCTGCCCTATCGCGACCCACTCCCTGACCGCAGCGGCCTCACGCCGCCGTTGCGGTAGGCACTTGAACCGCCAACCACGCTTCAAGATTCCTCACCTCTTCCGGTGTCAGCCAAAGTCCCTGTTTCGTCCGCCGCCAGATGACATCCTCCGCACTGCGCGCCCATTCACGCAACACCAGATACGCCACTTCACGTTCGTACAGGCTACCGCCGAAATGTCTGCCCATTGCCTCGAACGAGGCCGCGTCACCGATCACATCGCCGGCCAATGCGCCATAGGCCCGGGAGTAACGAGCGGCCAGAGCAGCAGGTAACCACTGATATCGACGCGTGAGGTCCGCGGCGATCTCCTCGGGCTCACCCCGCTCGGCCAGCCCGCCCGGCAGCAGCGCTGCCGCCGTCCACGGTTTCGCCATCTGCGGCAACCAAGGTCTCAGTTTCTCCAGCGCATTCTCCGCCAAACGCCGAAACGTAGTGAGCTTACCGCCGTAGACAGACAATAGCGGAGGTTCTTCCGGTTTGCCGTCGATCATCAAACTGTAGCCCCTGCTCACCTCGGAGAGCGAACTCGCTTCGTCTTCATCAAGCGGCCGGACGCCGGCGTAGCGCCAGACCACGTCCTGCCTCTGCGTCTCATGGGTGAAGTTGCGATTGGCGACGTCCAACAGATAGTCGATCTCATCCTCGTCGATGGTGGCCTCCGCCGGATTCCCCACGTACGGTTTTTCCGTGGTACCAATCAATGAGAATTGCTCTTCGTAGGGAATCACGAAAACGATCCGGCCGTCGGTATTCTGCAGCAGGTAAGCCTGGGCGCCGGTGTGCACTCGCGGCACGACGATGTGGCTCCCCTTCACCAGCCCGATGCGCCGTTTCGGGGTCAGCGCCAACTCCTTCTCCAGCACACTTTCCACCCAGGGGCCCGCGGCGTTGACCAGAATGCGCGCCCACAGCTCCTGCGGCGCACCGGAATCGACGCGCGTCTGAACGCACCAATGCCCATCAGCCCGGCCTGCCCAAACCACTTTGGTTCGGGTGCGGATCTCGGCCCCTCTGCCGGCGGCGCTGCGCGCCACCAGAATCACCAGACGCGCATCGTCCACGCGGCAATCGGGGTAGGCGAATCCGCCGCGATCCCGATTGCGCAGCGGCTCTCCCTCGGGTGCAACGCGCAGATCGAGGTGCCGGGAGGCAGGCAATTTGCGCCGATGACCGAGGTGATCGTAGAGCCACAGGCCGATGCGGATCATCCACTCCGGGCGCTGGGCGGGATCGTGGGGCAGGACAAACGTAAGCGGTCGTACCAGGTGGGGCGCGCGGTGCATCAGCGTTTCGCGCTCGGACAATGCCTCGCGCACCAGGCCGAATTCGTAGTGCTCGAGGTAGCGCAGTCCGCCATGGATCAGTTTACTGCTGGACGAAGAGGTGGCCGAGCCCAGATCCGACTGCTCACAGAGAACGACCTTCAGCCCGCGCCCCGCCGCATCCTCGGCGATGCCGACGCCGTTGATACCGCCCCCGATCACACAGAGGTCAAAGATCCCGGATCTATCGTTCTCTATCGCCACGCCGTCCATCAGCCACCCTCTCGCGCACCGGGCGATCCCTACGATCCCTAAGAATCGTCCCGGACACCGGCCAGCAACCTCAATTTCCTCTAAAGGAATTGTGAACCACGGATGTTCATTTTAGAAGGTATTATTTTCGTTTTATTACATTTTCCTCCTGTGCAAACACCCATTGGCCAGCTGGGACAGGCGGGGATCAGCGTGTCAGGCATCAGTTGAGCAGGTGCAATTCCACCTCATGCGCCAGCGCCAGATCCCGCAACTCCGCGGGCAACTGCCCATCCGTGAACAGTGCGGAGACTTCGCTGAGATGCCCCATCCGCACCATGGCATTGCGGCCGAACTTCGAGCTGTCGGCCACCAGGAACACACGGCGCGAGTTGGCGATAATCGCCTGGGCGACCTTGGTCTCACGGTAGTCAAAATCGAGCAGCGAACCGTCCTGATCGATACCACTGATGCCGATGATCCCGAAATCCACCTTGAACTGGCGAATGAACTCCACCGCCGACTCGCCCACGATACCCCCATCGCGTCTGCGCACGACACCACCCGCAATCAGCACTTCGACATCGGGCCGCGGCATCAGGGAGAGCGCGACGTTCATATTGTTGGTTATTACCCGCAATCCTTTGTGATCGGCGAGCGCTCTCGCTACCGCCTCGGTGGTGGTGCCGATATTGATGAACAGCGAGGCGTTGTCGGGGATCTGTGCGGCGACAACCCCGGCGATACGCTCCTTGATCTCGGCGTTGTGCACGCGCCGTGTCGTGTAGGCGGCATTCTCCACGCTCGAGGGCAGGCCCGCACCCCCATGATAGCGGCGGATGTCACCTCGTTTGGCGAGATAGTTGATATCCCGCCGCACGGTCTGCGGCGTTACCCCAAAGCGCTGCGCCAGGGCCTCGATAGTGATAAAGCCCGTCCGCGCCACCAGCGCACGGATGGCCTCGTGCCGCGACCCCGAATTCATGCTCATTGCCCGCCTCCCTGCCCCCTCGATCACGAATATTCGAAAACGAACATCAAGTCCGTAAAACCTGCCATTGAACGCCGTGATTGTCAAAGAGAAAGACACGAGGAGCGCTTGAAGGCCGAAAAATCCGGCTTCCCGATCCGCATCTCATCCGTTCGGGCAGCGTACCCCGCCACCGGTGCAGCACTGTCGGCGGATTTCCTCCGCGCCGCCTCTTGAATCTGTCCGCCCGGTCGAATAAATCCTTGTTCCTCCCCGCCGCGCCATTCGGATCCGATCAATCTCCGTGTTTGTGCGTTAAGCTCCCAGGGATCGATCCCTGGAGAGCCCGATGGCCAAGCCCAGCCCGCAGGACACCAGACCCGACCCATCCATGTTAAACACGCTGCGCAAGGCCGGGCTCCTCGATGATCCGCATGCCGCCGTGTTCGAGGCACTGACCGGGGGTGTCTCCTCGGACATCTGGAAAGTGGTGACGCCGAAAAGGACGTTCTGCGTCAAGCGCGCCCTGCCGCAACTCAAGGTCGCGGCGCACTGGGTCGCGCCCGTCGAGCGCAACCAGTACGAGGTGGCCTGGTATGAGATTGCCGGGGCGATCGTGCCCGATGCCACGCCCGCCATCCTCTACCACGATCCCGCGACTATGCTCTGCGTCATGGAGTACCTCGATCCGGCAAACCATCGGCTGTGGAAGAGCGAGTTGCGCGACGGCCACGCCGATCCCTTGTTTGCCGCCGAGATCGGGCGGCGGCTGGCTGCGATACATGCGGCCACCGCGGACGACCCGGCGGTCGCCCGACGCTTTCCCCGCACGGACATCTTTCAGGACATCCGCCTGGAACCCTATCTCGAGGCGACTGCGGCGCGGCATCCCGATCTTCGTGACGCGCTCTTCGCACTCAGTCACCGCACCGCTGCAACCCGCCGGGTGATGATCCATGGCGACGTCAGCCCCAAGAACATCCTCGATGGCCCGCGGGGACCGGTATTTCTCGATGCGGAATGCGCCTGCATCGGTGACCCGGCCTTTGACCTCGCCTTCTGCCTCAACCACCTGCTGCTGAAGTCACTGTGGAATCCCGCGACCCGTCCCGCCTTCAACGACTGCTTTACCGCCCTGGCGGGCGCCTACCTGGCCGGCGTGACCTGGGAGCCCGTTGCCGCCCTCGAGACGCGTGCCGCGCATCTGCTGGCCGGACTGTTTCTGGCGCGGGTCGACGGCAAATCGCCCGTGGAGTATGTCACCGAGGAGAGCGATCGCGAACGGGTTCGGCGCTGCGCCCGGGGGCTGCTCAGCAATCCCGCCGATGAGTTGACCATGGTGCTTGCCGCATGGAACAGGGAACTCGACACATGAACGACACCATCGTTTCCATTCACGGCCGGCGTGTCTGGGACTCCCGCGGGCGTCCCACCGTCGAAGCCGAGGTACGACTGGCCGGCGGCGCGATCGGCCGCGCCATCGCCCCGGCGGGTGCCTCCACGGGCAGCGCCGAAGCCGTCGATCGCCGTGACGGCGGCACCGCGTTCGGCGGATTCGATGTGCGCGGCGCGCTCGACGCGGTCAACGGCGAGATTGCCGGCCTGCTGCGTGGCAGGGCGGCCACCGATCAGTCGGAAATCGATGCGGCACTGGTGGCGCTCGATGGCACACCCAACCGGGAGCGCCTGGGCGGCAATGCCCTGGTCGCCACCTCCATGGCGGTCGCCCACGCCGCGGCCACCGCGCGGGGCTTGCCCCTGTGGCGCTACCTCGCGAACGGTGACAGCTCCCCCTGTCTGCCCTTACCGGAAGTTCAGATCTTCGGTGGCGGCGCCCATGCGGGACGGCGTGTCGACGTGCAGGATTTCATGGTGATCGCCGTCGGCGCCGGCAGCTACGCACAGGCGCTCGACTGGACCGCCGAGGTCTATCGCGCCGCCGGGCAGTTGATGAGCGCAGCCGGCCTGCTGCAGGGCGTCGCGGACGAAGGGGGTTACTGGCCGGCCTTCAGCAACAACGAACAGGGGCTGGATGTCCTGGTGCAGGCCATCGAGCGCGCGGGGTTGGTTCCCGGCAGCGACGTCGCGATCTCGCTCGATATCGCCGCCACCGATTTCGGGCACGGTGGTCGTTACCGCCTCTCCCGCGACGGGCGCGAGATCGACAGCGACGGCCTCGCGGAAATGCTGCTCGGCTGGCTCGCGCGTTACCCGATCGTTGCGATCGAAGATCCGCTCGGCGAGGACGACGGCACCGCGCTGGCGCGCTTCACAGCCGCTGCCGGACCGCGCATTGAAGTGGTTGCCGACGACTTTATCTGTACCAACGCCGCCCGCATCCACCGAGCGGCCGAACTCGGCGCCTGCAATACGGCGTTGATCAAACCCAACCAGGCCGGCACCCTGACCGAGACGCGGGCAGCCCTTGAAGCCGCCCGTGCCGCAGACTGGGAGGCGATCGTCTCCGCTCGATCGGGTGAGAGCGAAGATGTCACCATTGTGCATCTCGCCGTCGGCTGGGGCGCTAAACAACTCAAGGTCGGTTCGTTCTCACGCTCCGAGCGAATGGCGAAATGGAACGAGGGGCTACGCATCGCGGAGAGCCTGGCTGACAGCGATGGGGATCTGCCGCCGCGCGCGGCGTTTCCCTGGGGGTGACAGACGCCGCGGCCCCTATCGCGCCCCCTGCTCCCGCCATTGCCTCGGGGTCAATCCCGTCCAGCGTCTGAAAGCCTGGTGGAAGCCCGTGGTATCGGAGAACCCGAGAGATAGGCAATCTCACGGATCGGAAGAGTGCCGGCAAGGTAGCCGCAGGCGATGGTTGCCAAACCGATTCTGCCGGACAGGTGGGTCATCCCGCTCGGCTGTTTGGCGGCTGGTGCGGGAATCGCCTCGCTGTCACAGATCGGCCATCCGTGGGAGTCGGCGGCATGGTGGTCAGCCTCATCGTCGCCGGATTGCAGGCCGAGGCGACGCCCGCTGTGCGCGGCCGTGTGATGAGCATGTACACCACCACCAGCCAGATCGTTCCGGCCGCCTCGGGGCTGTCGGCGGGAGCCTTGTCGGAGTTTCCGGATGTCGTCACCGCCATGCTGATCTGTGGTTGCTTGATCGCACCGGTCGCGCGGTTCGGCATCGGCCGTCTCCGCCTCGTTCGTGCCTATGTTCTTGCCTGATCCGGCAGTTCGCACTCCCGGGCTTTGGACCGTCGCCAATCAGGCACGGCCTGGCTCGTGATTCGGATCATTGCGGACTATGATCGTACTGGCATTCGCCTTTGGACGGTCCGCGCGCCACCGGCAGCGCCCTGATCGCCGGGTTCGGGTGGCCCAGGGTAAACACGCTTCCATATCGCATACCGGCCGGCGTCCTCTTCTGAAACGGAGAATCACCCAGTGACTATGCGTACCCACAAACTTGCGGTCATTCCCGGCGACGGCATCGGTATCGAGGTCGTTGCCGCCGGCCTGGAGGCTCTGGAGACCCTCGCCGAACAGCAGGGTGGCTTCCGTTTCGAGACCGCGCACTTCGATTGGGGTTCGGAACGTTACAAGCGGGAAGGCGCGCTGATGCCTGCTGACGGGGCCGAGCGGCTGCGTGCGTTCGATGCGATCCTGTTTGGAGCGGTTGGCGCTCCCGATGTACCTGACCATCTGACCCTCTGGGGATTGCGCCTCGCCATCTGCCAACCGCTGGACCAGTACGCCAACGTTCGGCCAACACGCGTTCTACCGGGAATTCAGAGCCCGCTGCGCAGCGTCAATGACGGCGAACTGGACTGGGTGATCGTGCGGGAAAACTCGGAAGGCGAGTACTCGGGACAGGGTGGGCGCAGCCATCCCGGCCTGCCTATTGAAGTGGCCACCGACGTCTCGGTCTTCACCCGCGCGGGGATCGAGCGGATCATGCGCTTTGCCTTCCGGTTGGCGCAGTCGCGCCCGCGCAAGCGCCTGACCGTGGTCACCAAATCCAATGCGCAGCGTCACGGGATGGTGCTATGGGACGAGGTGGCGGCGCGGGTTGCCAAGAAGTTCCCCGATGTAGCCTGGGACAAAATGCTGGTGGACGCCATGACGGTGCGCATGACACTGAAGCCCGCTTCCCTCGACACCATCGTGGCAAGCAACCTGCACGCCGATATTCTGTCCGACCTCGCCGCGGCGCTCGCCGGATCGATCGGCATCGCGCCGACGGCAAACCTGAACCCCGAAGGCATGGCGCCTTCGATGTTCGAACCGATCCACGGTTCGGCGTTTGACATCACCGGCAAGGGCATCGCAAACCCGGTGGGCACTTTCTGGACCGTCCAGATGATGCTCGAACACCTGGGTGAACATGCAGCGGCCGAACGTCTCATGCAAGCCATCGAGACGGTCACCGCCGATCGATCGTTGCATACGCCGGACCTCGGTGGCCAGGCAACGACGCGCCAGGTTACCGACGCGCTGATCAGGATCATCCGGGGTCAGGAACGTCCCAGCGGGGCGGGTAATGTCGGCTAGCGCTCCAAAGTTCACCGTCATGCAGATTTACAACATCGTGCTTGCCCTGACCGCGCTCTTTTGACCACACCCGCTCGCCGACGCGCATCATCGAGGTGCGTGAAACCATTGGCTCTTTGTGGAGCAAGTTCCGTTCCTTCGCCGACAATGCACGAAGGTGCGGCGCAGGTGGCTCACGTGCTATCGCCGTATTGCGTCTGTGCTTTCCAGTGGCACCCGCGCACCGTTCGGGCTCATGCCCTTGAGAAACTTGAATAGATCGCTGTCCGTGGACAACACCAGCGTGGTCTTTTCCGCGATGATCGCCTGGTAGGCCTGCATGGTGCGCGTGAACTCATAAAACTCCACCGCTGCGGGACTCTCGTTGTATGCGGCCGCGTAGATCTCAGTGGCCTTGGCGTCCGCCACGCCACGAATCTCTTCGACCTGCCGGTAGGCCTCGGACTGGATCTTGTTCAGGTCTCGCACACGGTTGCCGCGTATCCTGGCAGCCTCGCCGTTCCCCTCAGACAGGAAACGTTCGGCGATCTGTCGCCGTTCGCTGATCATCCGGTCGTAGATCTTCGGGCGCACGCTTTCGTTGTAGTTGATCCGCTTGAATCGGATATCGAGCAACTCGATACCAAAGACCCGAACCTTCTCGGCGGCGGCCGTGAAAATCTCCTGCTCCACGAGTTGGCGCCCCTTCTGTATGGGCACCAGGGCACCCATATTGAGCTCCTTTTCCGCATCGGTCAGGAGGACGTCGCGCAGCGGTACGCGGTCCTTGGTGGTGCGGATGATCTCGATCAGCTCGTGTTTGGCCACAGCGTTACGTGTTTCGCTGCCGAGAATGTCGTCAAGGCGCGACTGGGCACTGCGTTCATCGCGTAGCCGCAGAAAATATTGCAGCGGATCGGTTATCCGCCAGCGGGCGAAAAGGTCGACCGAGATGTAGAGCTTGTCTTTGGTGGGCATATCCGAGGGGCTGCCGTCCCACTCGAGCACCCGTTTATCGATCGGATTGACGTCCTGGATGAAGGGCACCTTGATCTTGAGACCGGCCGACGTTACCGGGTCACCAACGGGCTTGCCGAATTGGGTGATGATCATCTGCTCGACTTCGCTGACGGTGTAGATCGCGCTCATGGCGAGATACCCTCCGATACCGAGGACCACGAGGAGTGCGATTTGAGTGTTCCTGCTCATGGCCGCGCGCCCCCCGCCTGCGAATCGAGATTCAGCAACGGCAATATCCCGCGCGCCTGTTCATCGATGATGATTTTGGAGCGAATGCCCGGCAGCACATTCTGCAGGGTCTCGATATAGATGCGGCGGCGCGTGACCTCTGGCGCCTTGGCATACTCGGCCAGCAAGGCACTGAATCTGGCGACATCGCCTTCCGCTTCATTGATCCGCTTGAGCCGATAGCCGTCGGCCTCGCGGATACGCTGATCTTTCTCGCCCTCGGCCAGCGGGATTACCTTGTTGTAATCGCGGCGGGCTTCGTTGATGAGCTTCTCCTTCTCCTGTTGCGCCTGGTTGACCTCGTTGAACGATTCCTGCACCGGCCCGGGAGGGTTGATGTTCTTCAGTTGCACCTGGTCGATACTGAGTCCCATGGCATACTTGGTGGATAAAGCCTGCATCTTGGCAAGCGCCTCGGATTCAATCTCTTGCCTGCCGATGGTAATCACCTCATCGACGGTGCGGTCCCCGACGACTTCGCGCATGACCGATTCGGAGACATGGCGCAGCGTGGCACTCGGCTCCCTAACCTCGAAGAGAAATTTCACGGGATCCGAGATACGGTATTGAACGACCCATTCCACCAGCGCGGCGTTCAAATCACCGGTGACCATCTCCGTCTCGCGCTTCGTCTCCCGCCTTCCGTCGCGAGTACCCTGGTACGGATCGCTGGCGCCCGGGGTTATGAAGCCGAATTCCTGCTTCAATTGCCGTTTAACGGGAACGATCGTTGCGGTATCGATACCGAACGGCAGCTTGAAATGTAATCCCGCCGGGACGTCCTTGAGGTACTTGCCAAAGCGCTGCACCACAGCGACGGAATCGCTCGGTACGGTGTAATAGGCCGTCCATGCGAGCAAGCCGGCCACCGCGAGAACGACAACGACAATCAACACGCTCGGGCCGCCACTCGGCAGGAACTGTTTGAGCCGAGCCTGCCACTGTCGTATCAGAGCCTCCAGATCAGGCGGTGTGCCCCCACTGCCCCACGGGCCGCCTGGTCCACCGCTATCGTGCTGGGATGGCATGAAAATCCTCTCATTTGAACGTCTGCTGTGACGCCTGGTGTCCCGACGTCAAGCCAACCGAAGTGGTGCCCATGTCGCTCAACGCAGGCGGATTGCCGGTCCGGGGAGAACATGTCATCCCTTCGTTTTCGGCTCGTTCTTCAGATTCAGGGTAGGGTGCCCGTTCGACCGGGGTCTGTACGCCAGCGTACATTGGGACCACCGGACCCATGCGCAGCCCACCGTCAGCGCGGCGATACGGTCTTCCTCCATGGCACACTGCGCCGGACTTGGTGCGGTGTCAGGCGCAGTGCCGTCGCTGACCAGCCCGCATCTTGCATGAGGGGTTCGGCTTCAGGCCCAAGCTGGCAAAGCAGTTTGGATGATTGACCGCTGGAGCAAAACCGTAGCCATGGTCCTAGGGGGATCGTTCGAAACGCGCAGCCAGATTGGGCCTGGGGCCGACCAGGTAGTAGCTGTGCCGATCATTGTGGGCCGCCTCTCGAACGGGACCCTGACCCGGCCGGTCAGCTGCGTTTGTATCCGGCGCGGTATCCGATCATGGTTGGTCGCCGATGCGGTTGCGGCATGAACGCCCATCACTGCTTCTCCCAGGTCAGAGACCATTCCCGGAAACATGGCGCGATGCCCTCCGGTGGGGCGCCGTGCAGTGCTCCAGCATTCGTTGTCTGGTCCCCGTTTCGATTCGAACTTACACCGTGCACGACACGCCTTCTGTACGCATGCGCACATAAACCCGCTTTCAATGCTGGCAGCCCACCAACGCTCGCGGGCGGATTGTTGCCCGCCCATTTGCATCGCAAGCCTGCTATGTGCGCAAGCGAGCAGACAACCAGCCGGTTACTCCCCATAATGCGAGCCAATCATCTTGGGGAGGCCTTTCGGTGTTGGCCGGCACCCCGCATCCGCATGGCATCGGCTGGATCGCTGGTGTCGCTTCCGGTTATTTCCCCGCCATCAGGAGAGCGCACGTGCCGCCCACCCCCGTTGCCACTATCGGCAATCGGTTACTTGCCGCCTTGCCGCGCAAAGACAGCCAGCGTTTTGCGGCAGATTGCAAGCCGATCTATCTGACATTTGGCGAGAGCCTGGCCGAGCCTGGCGAGCGCATTCGCCATGTCTACTTTCCCACCGAGAGTTTCATTTCCCTGACCACGCCCAGCGACCGCGGCACTACCCTTGAGGTTGGGCTTATCGGCGATGAGGGCATGCTCGGGATTTCACTGCTCCTCGGCGTGAATGTCTCGCCTCTGCGCGCCCTGGTGCAGGGGGCAGGCCCGGCGCTGCGCATGAACGCGGCATCGTTTAACCGCGAGCTCGAGCAAAACCAGGTACTCGAACGCGTCATAAAGCGCTACGTCTACGTGCTATTGAGCCAGATTGCACAGACCGCGGCCTGCACCCACTTTCATCAGGTCGAGGCGCGCCTCGCACGTTGGCTGCTGATGACACACGACCGGGCGCACTCGGACAGCTTTCATGTCACGCAGGAATTCCTCGCCTATATGCTGGGTGTGCGTCGCGTCGGCGTCACCAAGGCCGCCAGTGCCCTGAAGCGGCGTAAGCTGATCCACTATAGCCGCGGTGCAATTACGATTCTTGACCGCAGCGGCCTCGAGGCGGCAACCTGCGACTGCTACGCGATTGACAGGACCACCTATGCGCGCGTCATGGGTTAGCGCCGCGTCCAGCCCGCATTTTGCACGAAGACAGACCGCCGAGATCTCGGGTTTTGCAAGCAGTCGAATGGATGGGGCTTAGGCAGGGCTCAGCGGCAGGGTTACGATCCGTCCTGTTCGGCCTCAGGCCCAGGCCATTGACCTTGGCCCGAGAATCAGGTTGGTCGTTGACTGTCGCCATCAACTGACTGTGCCCGATTGCGGGTTGCTGTCCCACATCACATAGCACTCGGCCCTGGTCGCGGCCCTGAGCAGTTCGACCACGGGCAGAGCGCGGTGATGGAGACTGACGGCGGGTTCCTCGTCCTCTACCGGAGAGGATACTCCCGGCCCCGGCGACTGCCCCTCCAGCGCCAGCGCCGCCTCCAGCCGCTCGAGCGCCAGCGGAACATCGGCGGCATCAAGCGCACCGGGTATCGTTCCGCTGTGTCCCATCATCCTGAGCAGGTGGATCGCCACATCGCCGAACAGGGTGATATCCGCATAGGCTGGGCAGGAAAAAGTTACCAGCATGATCACACCCCCTCTCTCGTCAAAGTCCAGGTATCGACCAGCAAACCGTTGGAAGGGTCCCGGACGGGTTTACGACAAGACATCGGTGAGATAGGCGGGCTAGATCCATATCGCAACGGCACACCGCGGGCCTTCGCGCCCCGGCGCCGGCACGACCGGCCACGCAGAACGTGCGCCCGGTTCCAGTGCGATGTATTCCCACAGGGCGGTGCGCAGTCGCTGGACCGGTTGGACGACGCGATCCTTGGCACCCCATTGCCCCTCTGTGTACCCCATTGCCCGGCCGCTGCGCGGGTCGCCGACAGCGGCAGGCTGCCACGGGCCGGCCACGTCAAACCGGCGCCGACCCGTGACGATTTGGGGAGGAACCAGGTGCTCCATGCGCCCTGGCAACAGTGGGCTTCGCAGTGCACGAAAGCGGGAAACAAGACATGTGCCGGGAATTTCAAACGTCATGCCATCGCCCCGGTTCACCGCGACCGGCCCGTACTCACCCACGAACACCACCCGTGCGGCGTAGGCGACGGCCGTATCCCGGCCGATACCGGACAGCGCGGCACCGCCGAGAACGAGGGTCAGACCGATCACAATCAACACCATGCGCCTGTCTGGATGGCCGGGGTTGAACACCTTCGATCCCCTGTCACTTCATCTTCATGTCGTTCTTAACGGATTTCACGCCCGCAACCCCGCGCGCCACCGTGACAGCCCGATCGATTTCACTTTGGGATCCCACGAAGCCGCTCAGTTGCACCACGCCCCTGAAGGTCTCGACGTTGATATCCAAGACCTTGAGCATCGGGTCGCGGAGTATGGCCGCCTTAACCTTGGTGGTGACGACGGTGTCGTCGAAGTATTCGCCGGTCCCTGACTGCGTCTGCGTGGAGGCGCAGCCGGCAATGCTGACCAGGCCCGCGCCGGACACCAGGGTCGCGGTCAGGAACAGGGCGGAAAGAGCTGAATTGCTGGATTTCATTTCGGGAGTCTCCAAATGTGGAAGTTCAGGCTGTTTCAGTCCCGCCTGCGGCTGCAATCGGCAGCAAAGAACCGGTAACCGTTCCGGCCACTTGCCTTTGCCTGGTACATGGCGGTATCGGCGTATTGCATGAGGGTCACTGGGTCGTCACCGTGATCCGGGTAGACACTGATGCCGACGCTCGCGCTCACCCGCACTTCGATGCCCTCGATGTTCTTCGGCTCCGCCAGGCTTGCAATCACCTGCTCGGCGACCTGCGCAGCATCCTTCGAATGTGCGATTTCCGCCAGCAGGATCACGAACTCGTCACCACCGCGCCGACAAATCGTGTCCGTGGCTCGTACGCAGGTCTGCAGTCGCGCCGCGACCGTCTGCAGGAGCCGGTCGCCGATCAGGTGTCCAAACGAATCGTTGACGAACTTGAAATCATCCAGGTCGAGAAACAGCACTGCCACTTGCCTGTGGTTGCGGCGCGCCAGGCCGATTGCCTGGGACAACCGCTCCGTCAGTAGCGCGGAGTTCGGCAAGCCGGTGAGAAAATCGTGCCAGGCCAGGTGCTCCATCTGTTCTGCCCGAGTGCGCGATTGAGCCGCGTCGTGGAACACGATCACCGCGCCGGTGACCCCGCCGTTACGGTCGTGGATGGGCGCGACGGAGTCCTCGATCTCGACCTCGGAACCATCGCGGCGCACCAGGGTACAACCCATGGCCAAACCCACCGTCTGGTTTTTGTCCATGGCCTGTTGTGCCGGATTCATGGCCACGGCGCGCGTCGTCCCGTCGATGATGCGGAACACCTCGGCCAGCGGCCGACCCAAGGCTTCATCATGGGACCAGCCGGTCATCGTCTCCGCCTCCAGATTCAGATAGGTCACCGTGCCCGCCTGATCGGTGGTCAGCACTGCGTCACCGATGAAGTCGAGCATGACCTGGGCACGTTCCTTTTCCGCGAACAGGGCCTCTTCCGCCGCCTGCAACTCCGCCTCCACGGATTTGCGCGCGACAATGTCTTCAACAATCAGCAGGCTGATGTTCTGCTCGCCTCGGTTTGGCGCCACGGCTGCGTTCAGGCGCGTCCAAACCACGCTGCCATCGCACCGCCGCACCACGCGGATCTCCGACTGGAACGGCTTCCGGTTCCTCGCGGCGACCTGCCGCCCGGACAACACGCGCTGCCAGTCCTCCGGGTGTACCGCGTTGATCCACTGCGTGCCGAGCGCCTCTTTCATTGTCAGCCCGGTGATCTTGCGAAAAGCGGCGTTGGCATAGATGCAGTTGTCCTGCGCGTCGGATATAACCATGCCCAACAGGGAGGCATCGCAGAGTCGTTTCATCCATTGAAGGTTGAGCGGATCGTCGCTACTGCACTCAAGGGCATGGTGCATCGCGTCGGCGTCGACTCGGTCGGAATGCGCTTTGAGCTCCGCGACTGCTGGCTGGTTGTAAGACTGATCGGCTGCGCCGATGGGATATCGATCCATTTTCCCCATCCTTATCTCCCTGTGGCTAGGACTACACTCCTCAAATGACCGCAATTGCAGGTGCTATCCTCACAGCATTTGACCTGCTTCTCGGCGTCTTAGCGCGTCAGGGCGCAAACCTCCTGAACACTGCCGGCAAGCTCGTCGCGATTACCGGCGATGACATCGATTTGATCCTCATTGAGCTTGCGTCACCGAGACTGCACCGTGCTCTCGAACTGTTTCCAATTGCCTTGAACGAAATCCCGGTTCATATCCGGCTCGCTTTCGTCCACGATTCCGTCTGAGGAAATCAGCGTATGGCGGGCTGCAACCGTCGTCTGTACGTTACCGTACACAGCGCCCGCCTGGCCTGGTGGCGAACTCGCCATTGACCTGCACCGGGGTGGACTCGGCGCGTGGGCATTTTTTGTCTGTGCGCCGTATGACGCAGTGGTGCGGTGCTATAATTCGGTATTCATCGCCTTCGCGGCAGGCGTCATCAACGCCTTAGGTCCGCGCGGGGTTTCGCTATGAAAAACGCTCAAAACCCGGGCGACAATCACCTGCTCGCCGCCCTTCCGGCAATCGAACGCGCGCGCATCTTTCCCGATCTGGAACCAGTGGAAATGGCGCTGGGCGATACGGTCTCTTCCCCGGGCCTGCCGATGCGCCACGTCTATTTCCCGACCACCGCCATCGTCTCGCTGCTCCATATCATGGAGGATGGCGCCTCGGCGGAGATCGCCGTGGTCGGCAACGAAGGGATCGTCGGCGTGGCGCTGTTCATGGGGGGCGAGACCACGTCCAGTTGGTCGGTGGTGCAAAGCGCCGGCCACGCCTATCGGCTGACCGGGCAGCACCTGAAGAATGAGTTCTTTCGCGGCGGTCCGATGCAGCGGCTGTTGCTGCGCTATACCCAGGCGCTACTGACCCAGATGGCGCAAACGGCGGTGTGCAACCGGCACCACTCCGTGGACCAGCAACTGTGTCGCTGGCTACTGTTGAGCCTGGACCGCCTGCCGTCCAACCAGCTGACCATGACCCAGGAACTGATCGCCAATATGCTGGGCGTACGCCGCGAGGGTGTGACCGAGGCCGCCGGGAGGTTGCAGAGCGCCGGGCTCATTCATTATGCCCGCGGCAAGATCACCGTCCTCGATCGGCCGGGATTGGAGAAGCGGGTCTGCGAGTGCTACCAGGTGGTCAAGACAGAGTCCGAGCGCCTGATGCCAGGCAAGCTCGACGCCTGATTGCGTTTTATCGAACGCAGGTGGGTGCAGGCTGCCACCCACCACCACTTCCTAAGCCATCGCCAACCGCCTTCGCCTGTCCGAACGACCGTAACGATCATTCGGATACACAGCACGATTCAAGCGGATGCATCCCGTAATCGCTCTTTAGATGGCCAGTTTGGCGCATCACAGAAGCCTGCGAGTCAGCAAATTGGCGTGCGCCTGGCCCGCCGTCCGTGCGCCGGCGTGCAATGCGGCCGATGGGCTTGCCCGACACGCCGGGGCGTTTCACCTGGGCGGTGAGAGGCGATCACACTCCGTCTTGACCACCTGGTAGCATTCGCAGACCGCGCGCTCCAGGCCACGACGGTCGATGATCGTAATGTGACCGCGTCGGTAACGGATCAGTCCGGCTTTGTGGAGTCGATGGGCTGCGACCGATACGCCTTCCCGGCGCACGCCCAGCATGTTGGCTATCAACTCCTGAGTCATGACCAGCTCATCGGATTCCAGCCGGTCGTGGCTCAGCAGTAGCCAGCGGCACAGTTGCTGCTCTACCGAGTGGAGCCGATTGCACACGGCGGTCTGCGACATCTGCGTGAGCAATGCCTGCGTGTAGAGCAGCAACAGCCGATGCAGTTCTGCAATTCGCCTGAATTCGTCGCGAAAGAATTTAAGCCCCAACCGGAAGGCGTCGCCCGCGCTTTGAACCACGGCCCGATTAGGCGTCGTATCACCGCCCATGAACACGGCGATGCCCACGACGCCGTCACAGCCAACGACCCCCATCTCGGCCGAGGTACCGTTCTCCATGGTATAGAGCAGCGAAACGATGGCGGTGGTGGGGAAGTAGACGTGCGAAAGCGTCTCGTCCGGCTCGTAGATCACCTGCCCCAAGGCCAGTTTAACCGGTTCCATAGTGGGTTGAAGACGACCCAGAACATCCGCGGGAAGCGCTGCGAGCAGGCGGTTTCGCTTCAGATCGCCGAGTTTCTCGCTGGAATTCACTTCACGATCACCTTTTTTGCGGTAGTCCTGCCAGTCGTCGCAGGTCGCGTTTCACCACGTTGCGCAGCACACACCGAGCTTACCAGATATGTGCGGTCCCGGACATATCGCCCATTCGCTTTGACCACCGCACACAGCCGTCAGCAGCGACATGGGGAAGGAAGGCAACCGCCAAGCGGCCGGGTGCCGTTCGCCGTGTTCTTGACTAAGGCCTCGGCGGCCCGTCTCGACTGTCTTTCCGCCGGGACGAACAACCTCGCCCAGTACATTCTCGCGGCAGACCGAATGAACGCTCGGGTCACGGCGCCGAGCGACACCCTGCATCCCGCCGTTCTCAACGCAATCAACATGATAATCCGCGACGCCCACGCCCACTTCCAGAGTACGCCTGTGAGTGTGTGCGGCGAAATGGCCGGCGATGCCGCCGCAGCGCTCGTGCTTCTCGGCAGGGGGGTCGATGCCCTGAGCATGCGCCCCGCCGGTTTCGGACGCGTCAAGCTGGCGATTCGTACTTACACGTTGAAACGAGCACGGGCGCTCGGTGATACGGTCGGTCGTGAGGTACGCCGCGCCCGTCTGGGTGACCGGGAACCCGATACCGTCACCGGCAACGGCCATGAGCAGGCCCTTGTCCCTTCAACGGGGCGCAAGTCGCGGCTGGCGTGGTTCGCCAAAGTCCCCAACACGGGTGCCGAAGGCGTCAAACAAGCAGTGCTCGAACTGCTGGAGCCACTCGCTGAGCGCGTCCACACCGTAACGTCGGACAACGAAGAGGTATTTGCCCACCATGAGAGCAGCGCGAAGGCATTGTCGGCGCCCACGTGTTCCGGGACATTATCCACAGCTGAAACCGCCACGCCCGCCCATATCCAGTGGTCACCAGGCAGGGATATGGGCAATGCAAAACACCTTCAGATCAAATCAACCTCGACGTTATGCTCCCGGCGGTCGTCCACAAGGGGAATCATGCCTTGCGCGCGCCCTGTCCCATCCACGCCAGCTCCAGCTACCACGGCACCGTCTACCGTCACGCGGATCGCTGGCTCCGACTTTTCACCGATGCGCCTGACTGTGATGTGGTAGAAGGTCTCGCGATAGCGGTAGTGAATTTTGTACGACTCCCAATGGGCCGGGATACACGGTGCAATGCGCAGATGATCCAATTCCAGGCGCAGGCCCAGTAGTGTTTCCACGATCAGCCGGTACATCAGACCCGCCGCCCCGGTGTACCAGCTCCAACCGCCCCGGCCTGTATGGGGGGGTGCGCCGTAGACATCCGCGCACATGACATACGGCTCGACCCTGTAGCGTTCGATCGCCTCGGGCGTGCTGCCGTGATGGACGGGATTGAGCATGGCGTACAACTCCCATGCGCGTTCCCTGTCATTCAACATCGCAAACGCCATCGTGGTCCAGATCGCGGCATGGGTATATTGGCCACCGTTCTCGCGCACGCCGGGGATATAGCCCTTGATGTAGCCGGGCTCCAGCGCGGACTTGTCGAAGGGCGGGTCGAGCAGTTGGATTAACCGCGCATCGCGTCGTACCAGGCGTTGGTCCACCGCCGCCATCGCCTGGCGAGCCCGCAGGGGATCACCAGCGCCGGAAATAACCGCCCAGCTCTGGCTGATCGAATCGATCTGGCATTCATCGTTGCTGGCCGAGCCGAGCGGGGTGCCGTCGTCGAACCAGGCGCGCAGGTACCAGGCGCCATCCCAGGCCTGGGCCTCGATGTGGGTACGCAGTTGCGCCGCCTGGCCGCTGCATACCTCGGCAAAGGCCTCGTCGTCCCGGCCACGTGCCAGGCCCGCGAACAATTCAAGGTTCTCGACCAGGAACCACGCCAGCCACACACTTTCGCCACGGCCCTCCTTGCCGACCAGGTTCATGCCGTCGTTCCAGTCGCCGCAGCCCATCAGCGGCAGGTGGTGGATGCCGAAGCGCAGCCCGTGCTTGATGGCACGCACACAATGCTCATACAGGCTGGCCGTTTCGGTTGAGCGTTGCGGCTGATCGTAGTAGGCCTCCTCTTCCGCATACAGCTCACGTCCTTCCAGAAAATGGACGGACTCGTCGAGCACCCCCGTATCGCCAGTCGCCAGCACGTAGCGACAGGTGGCATACGGCAGCCACAGA
Source organism: Pseudomonadota bacterium (assembly GCA_008501635.1). Taxonomy (NCBI): domain Bacteria; kingdom Pseudomonadati; phylum Pseudomonadota; species Pseudomonadota bacterium. Next base: position 454,918 of record QQUJ01000018.1, on the reverse strand, counting down.
TAGTCATCGGAGAAATGGGTGCGCACGCCCTGGCCGTTGGGCGGATGCCACCAGTGTTGCACATCACCCTGGACGAACTGGCGCTCGGCGCATCGGAGCAGGTGCTCGCGGGCGAGCCAAGGTGTCGTATGGATCAGCGCTAGGGTGTCCTGCAGTTGATCGCGGAACCCGTAGGCGCCGCCGGACTGGTAATAGCCGCTGCGGCCCCAGAGCCTGCAGGACAGGGTCTGGTAGATCAGCCAACCGTTAGCCAACACGTCCAACGCAGGGTCTGGCGTCTCCACACGCACCGCGCCCAGGGTGCGGTTCCAGTATTCCCATACCGATTCCAATGCCTGTCGAGCGCCAGCCGGTCCGCAGTATTGCTGGATGAAATGCTGCGCTTCGTCGGCGTTGCGGGCCGCGCCGAACACGAACACGATCTCGCGCTCTTGCCCGTCGGCCAGCTCGATCGGGGTCTGTATCGCGGCGCACGGATCAAGACCCGCGCCGGTCTTGTCCGACAAATGCATGCGGCGCATCGCCGCCGGGCTGGCCAGCGAGCCGTTGCGGCCAATGAACTCGGTACGGTTTCCGGACAGCGTGCGCTCCAGCTCGCTGACCTGCGCAAAGACGATCCGATTGGCGCATTCGCGGCCGTAGGCATTGCGGGCAAACAGCGCCCCACTGTGTGGATCCATCTCGGTAACAATATGCATCAGATTGGCGTGCCGCCACTCACCGAGCACCAGTTCCCAGTACCCGGTCAGCGACAATCGACGCGGGCGCCCGGAATGATTACACAGCTTCACTACCGCAAACTTCACCGGGGCGTCCATGGCGACGTAGGTGAACAGTTCCGAGGAGATACCGGCTTCGTAATGCTCGAACACGCTGTAGCCAAACCCATGCCGGCACACATACCCTGACCGACCGCAGGCGGGCAACGGCGTCGGTGACCAGAACGCACCCGTTTCCTCGTCGCGGATGTAGAACGCCTCGCCGCTGCTGTCGCTAAGCGGATCATTGTGCCAGGTGGTCAACCGGAATTCGTGCGCGTTTTCCACCCAGGTATACGCGCTGCCGCTCTCGCTGACGACCGTGCCAATGTGCGGGCTGGCGATGACATTGGCCCACGGCGCCGGCGTGCACTGACCTGGCTCGAGGGTGGTGACGTATTCGTGCCCGTCGGGTGTGAAGCCCCCCAGGCCATTGTAGAAAACGCGTTCGCGTGCCGACAGTGGATGGGCCGCTTCAGTCGCCGGTTTCAGCAATGGCTGCAGCTGGTCCGGCACACGATCTACCGGCGCGCGGCGTTCCATCTGCTCGACCAATGTCTCGGCGGTATCGGTGAACATGATGCGGGCGACGGATTGGAACAAGACCCGATCCTCTTCGGTAAGTTCTTCGGCGCGCCGCACAAAGACCCCGCCCGGCTTGTCGATGATGTGCGCCTCGGGACCCGCGTTGATCAGCCCCATGATCTGATCTTGCAGTACCGCCCGGTAGCCCGAGAAATCCTCGTTCACTATCACCAAGTCCACAGTCAAGCCCTTCATCCGCCAATAGGCATGGGCTTGCAACGCCTGTTTTACCAAATCGATGCGGTCCAGGTTGCCGATGTGTATCAGGATGATCGGCAGATCGCCCGAGACGCCGAAACGCCAAAGCCCGGTCTGACCCGACTGGTTGCGGGCAATGACGCTGGGCGCGGTACGACGCAAGGCATTGCCGTAAATGACGGAGCTGGCCAGGCGCCCATAGACCTGCGCATCGGCTTCGGTTGCGTTGAGATGGCGAAGTACTTCCTGACTCTGGAACCACGCCATCTCAAAAGCACGTTCAACAAAGTGGCGGTCACAATATTTGTCAATCAGCGCCAGTGCCGCCTCACGCGTATCTGCAACACCGGAGATGATCTGCACGGTCGCCGATGCGTCAGCCGGCAAGGTGATAGTACAGCGGATCGCTACGATGGGATCGAGCACCGAACCATCGGTGTTCGACAAAGTCAATGGGTTGTCACTGCCATCCAGCACCACTGGGTTGGCCGCCGTTCGGCCCCGGCCGATGAATCTGGCGCGGTCGGTCTCGTAAGACGGCTCATCGGCGATAGCACCGGGTGCCGCCAACAGGTGAAACATCCACGGTACCTGCTCCCCCGGTGTGCGGCGGCGGCGCGTGCAGAGGATCGCCTGCCGGTCGGGCAGGATTTCAGTCTGCACGAACAGATTGCTGAACGAGCGATGCGCCAGATCGGCATTCAACGGCGCCAACACCACTTCCGCGTAGCTCGTCACCTCGATGTGACGGGTGTGTGACGACTGGTTGGTGAGGTCGACACGGCGGATCTCGACGTCGTCTTCCGGTGAGACGCAGATCTCGGTGTGCGTGTCAATCGCATGGTCAAGCCGCCGGTATTCGGCGCACGCCTGCACGAAGATCGCCTCGTAGTGATCGGCCTCGCACAGTGTCGGTTGGTACGCGGTTGACCAATAATGCCCCGTGTCGCAGTCGCGCAAATAAATGAAGGTGCCCCAGCCATCGCAAGTAACATCCTCGCGCCAGCGAGTAACGGCCAGGTCGCGCCAGCGGCTGTAACCGCCACCGGCATGGGTCGCCACGACATGGTAGCGGCCGTTGGATAACAGGTGGACTTCAGGTATCGGGGTGTTCGGGTCGGCAAATACACGCATGATCGCGCCGGCTTCTGCGACGGCGGGTTGTGCGGCGGCGATCACTTCGGCCGCGTGCGGGTGCAACGTTGCCCCCTTCTTCGGTACACGTTCCTGCAGCAACAACTCGGTCGCCCGTGCGAGGGGATCTGACATGAAGCGGCGCTGCATCGGCTGGTCGAGCAATACATGCGCAAAAGCGAGCAGGCTCATGCCCTGGTGATGCGCCATGAACGCCCGCACGATGGCGTACGGCTTGCCGCGCGGCACGCGCGTTGGCGTGTAATCGACCGCCTCGTAGAACCCGTAAATACCGAGCAGACCTTCGGCGGCCAGCCGCTGCATGTTGCGACACGCCTCCTGTGGCATCACCGTCAGCGCCAATGCGCTGGCGTAAGGGGCGATGACCAGGTCGTCTCCCAGCCCGTGCTTGAGGCCCAGCCCGGGTACGCCAAAAGCCCGATATTGATAGACTTGGTGCATATCGGTGGCGTTATAGCAGGACTCGGAAATGCCCCACGGCACAGCACGTTGTCGGCCGTATTCGATCTGGCGCAATACCGCGGCCTTGCAGGTCTGATCCAACAAGGTGTTCTCATAACTCGGCATGATCAGCTGCGGCATGAGATATTCGAACATCGAGCCGCTCCACGAAATCAAGCTCACGTCGCCACCATGGCTGGTCAGCAGGCGGCCAAGTGAGAACCAATGTTTTTGTGGTACCTGTCCCTGCGCGATGAGCAGGAAACTGGCCAGGCGCGCTTCGGATGCCAGCAAGTCGTAGCAGGCCGGATCACGACGCCGTTCATCCACGTCGTAATCGATGCTCAGCAAGCAGCGCGACGTATCATAGAGAAATTCAAAATCCATCACTGCCAGTTTCTGGCAACGATCAACCAAATCGTCGATGATTCTGAGCCGTTCGACCACGCCCTTATAGCGTGGTCCTGCCCCCACCGCCGATGGCAGCGCTTCAGTTCCAACTGTTTTCTCTCTGGCCAATTCCGCCAATGTTGGGATAGTGGGGATGCGCCCTGGCCCCTGTTCAGGCCCCGGATCGGTTTCGGGCACCAGGAATCGAAGATCTTCGCGTATGGCGCAGGATTGCCGGTCAAATGCCCGCGCCCAGTAATACAGTTCGCCATCGATATCGATATCCGCTGGCAGCCACGCAACCAATCCTCCGCCAGTACGGTGAATCTCATCTAGCAAGCTATCGGCGGCGACCAGGGTTTGCGGCTTTCCGTTTAGGGTGAGTGAGTGCAGTGTGTCCTGCAGCAACCTGACCCTCTGCGCAAGATCCGGGGCGGGTGACGCGGGCAGATGTTCGACGAGTACCTGCAAGGTGTCCTGCAGCCCCTGAAACGCATTTGCTGACAGCACCGGTTGATCTTTCAACTCGGTCAGTCCCGCATGAAGAGTGAGCAGGCTACCGGCCAGGTTGCCGCTGTCCACCGAAGAGACAAATTGCGGGCGCAGCGGTTTCAGCGTGCGTGTGTCGTACCAGTTGTAAAAATGGCCGCGGTAGCGTTCCAGCTTTTCCATCGTCGCCAGTGTGTTCTCAACGAGGCGCAGCAATTCTCCGGCGGTGATATAACCAAAATCGTACGCCGCCAGGTCCGCCAGCAACGACATGCCGATGTTTGTGGGCGAGGTACGCGAGGCGATGGCCGGCGCCGGATACTCCTGGAAGTTATCGGGCGGCAGCCAGTTGTCCTCAGGACCGGTGAAATCCGCGAAGTAGCGCCAGGTTCGCCGGGCCGACGCCCGCAGGAATGCCTGTTGCTCTACGGTCAAGTCCAGTGCGGGGGGCACAAGCGGAATGCTGATCCACCAGCCAACGACGGGCGACGCCAGCCAGAGCAACAAGACAGGTGCCCAGAAGTACCACTCCACCGCGCGTGTTTGCCACAATGCAAAGGCCAGCCCCAGCGCCACAACAGGCGCGATCCACATCTCCACAAGCAAATCGGCCAGCGTACGGCGCGCGTTGCGGCTTGAATAGGAGCGCAGTTGCCAGAGTAACAATCCGCTGCGCGTGAACAGCATCCGCACACCCGAGCGCAGGATCGCATCCAGGTAAATCAGCGCGTCGTAGGGCAAAAAGACCAGTGTCAACAAAGCGAGCATCATTGGTCGGCATGTCGATTTGCTCGTCAGGATAAGATGCACCTGCCAATCACGTTCTTCAGCTTTACGGATAAGCTCGATCACAGCGCCAAGCAAGGTGGGCACGAGCACCACCCCCGCGACCAGCAGGGTCCAGAACCACGCCGACCCCGGACCAAACAACCAACCCCCTACCAGCAGTGCCAGTAACGATAACGGCACGAGGCTGCGTCGAAGGTTGTCGAGAATTTTCCATACCGACAAGGCGCTGAGCGGGTTCGGTTGCCGCGTTGGCTGCGATCCATTTGACCCGACCGAACTGGGCGGTCCGGGCACGCGCGGCAACAGCCAGCCGGAAAGCTGCCAGTCACCGCGTATCCACCGGTGTCGCCGGCTGCTCTCCATGGCGTAACTGGCCGGATGTTCTTCAATGAAGTCGACATCGGTCACCAATGCCGAGCGCGCATAGCCGCTTTCCAGTAAGTCGTGGCTGAGAATGAGATTTTCCGGGAAGCGGCCATCAACGGCCTGGCGAAAAGCGTCTACATCGTAGATACCCTTGCCGATGAACGACCCCTCACCGAAAATATCCTGATAGACATCCGATACCTCGCGCGTGTAGGGGTCGATACCTGATTCGCCCGCGAAAAGTCTGGTGAACCGTGACTGGCCGGCACTGGTCAGGCTGATCGAAGCGCGCGGTTGCAGAATCGCGTAACCTTCGACAATACGTTCCTTGCCCGCATCGTACACCGGCCGATTGAGTGGATGAGCGATGTTGCCGATCAGTGTGCGTGCCGCGTCGCGCGGTAGGTGCGTATCGGTATCCAGGGTGATGACGTACTTGATTGAAGCGAGGATGGATGCATCACCGACGATCTCCGAAAATGCCGTTTGCTCCTCGCCGCGCAGCAGGGCATTGAACTGCTCCAGTTTGCCGCGCTTGCGCTCATATCCCATCCACACCCGTTCGTAGGGATTCCACAACCTAGGCCGGTGAAACAGGTAGAAGATGCACGGCCGGTCCTCGCGGTAGGTAGCGTTGAGCGTCTGGACAGCGGCGCGCGCGTGGGCAAGCAGGGCGTCATCGCCCGGTAGCGCGCGCTCGGAGGCGTCACGGAAATCCGTGAGCAAGGCAAAGAACAGATTGGGATCTCGATTACCGAGGTAGCGTATTTCCAGGGCCTCAAGGAGATCATCAATCTCCTGCGGGCGGCTCAGCAAGGTGGGGACCACCACCATCGTGCGGTGTTGCGATGGAATGCCCTTGGAAAAATCCAGGCGTGGCAACGCGCGTGGCGGCAATACGAGCGTGACCAGCAGGTTCACCAGCGGGACGACAAACGCCGAGGTGCCGATGATGCCGGTAACTGCAAAAAACCAGGCACGCCAGTCACCCGGATCGAATCCTCCTAACGAGAAAAACACTCCCGATGTCGAAAGTAGCGTGAGCAACAGGATGGGGCCGAGGTAGAGCAACAGGCGGAAACGCTGTCCCAATCGACCGGCCCGCACCTTCCATGGCAAATGGCAGCCGACCGCGTGCTCCAGAGCCCGCCGTCCGTGATCGACCAGGTAATATCCGACATGCGCCGTGCGGTCGTTGCTGTCCAATCGCTCTGCCGCGGCCCGCGCGAGGGCAATGGCTTCGCGCGCCACCGCCAACTCACTGTGCGAACTATGCGCACAACCTCGGGCCACGTCCTCGATGACATGCCGGTAGCGATCGCGGGTGGCGAAGTCCTGACTGGCATGCATCCCCGCCGGGTCTTCACGCAGCGTCTGTTCGACGACACTGAGCGACTCGACGTAATCCCTCCAGTTCATTGCGCCGATAAAACGCAGACTGCCGATGCTGTTGGCTATGGAGATCTGGTTGGTCGCGGCCGTTCGCCCGGCTGCCGCCAACAATTGCGTTGCAGTCACCCCCTGTTCGAGCAGTTGTTGCTCAACCCAGGTTTGCACGAACGCCATAGCCGGCCCATGCGCCTGGAGTCTGGCGTAAAACTCCTCCACAAACGGCGCGGTCAGTGGCACATCGGCATTGGCAAACTCGGCGAGCAACTGGATAAGCTGTTTTGGCTCTACCTCGGCCGTCGTGAGCATGCGGTCCGCCCAAGTGATGGCCGTGTCGCGCTCTTCGCGCCGCCGGGCGATACGCAAGCCGACGCGGCGAAGATTCTCCAGCAGCGCCAACTGCAACATGATCGGAAATGCCCACAATTCGCCCAGTTTTAACGGCTCAACGGTCTGGTAGGCGGCAACGAGTTCGGTAACGTTATCGCTACCGACACGACCGTCCATGTGGGAGATCAACTGCAACGCCAGGTCATAGATGCGGGGAAACCCGGCTGACGAACTGTCAGCCAGTCGCGGCAATTGCCGGCTGTAGCCGCGCGGCAGATGCCGACGCGCCATGCTGATCTGCTGCTCAATCAGATAGAAATTGTCGAGCAACCAGGCCTCTGCCGGCACCATCCGTTGTCCCGGCGTGGCTGTCGCTGTCACGACGTCATACGCCGCCAGCAGGACGCGCTCATTGTCAGCCAGGCGTGGCAGTAACCGATCCGGCCCCGGACGCGGATCAATTCTGTGCTGGCCAGCCAGTATTACCGCGTGACGCTTCAGTTGCTCGATGCTGAACAGCTCCGAGCGCAGCAACTCAGTATCTCGATCGCTATACAGCGCACTCCGTGAGCGTGCCGACGATCCGAACTCTTTTTTGATGCCGATGACATGCTCCTGGTTCGTACTGGAGCTGACCAGCTCCGCACTGGCACTGCCGAAAACTCAAATCACATGTTTTCAGACCATCGGCCAGCAACCTGTCGTTCGTCATTTCCCGACGCTGGTTCGGCAGGAATTGAGATCAACATGATGAAAATGGAGAGCGTCGTAGGAACGTTAAGCTCAGGAAATCGAGGCCGAGGCTTTAGCGCTTGTCGACAGATGACTGCGTGCAGTAAAAGCCCCAACCTCTTCAACTGTGGTTACTGAGAAACCGCTGATTAAGTCTGGGTCGAGGGTCTGGGGTGATGAAATGATTCGGATCAAGGCGAAACGCCGAGCCGGAGCATTTCAGCCGCGAGACACCGATTCATGACTCGATCAGAGGTTTCCTGAGATAATGGATCCACTTTTACGCAGCTTGCCTTAGCTAAACAGATCGCCGAACGTCTGCTTTGATTCCTTTTTGGATTTCTTGGCAGCCTTCTTTTCTTTTGGCGTCATGGCCGGTTTCTTCTTACTTTCTTTGTTTCCTCTCTGTTCTTTGCTCATGTTTTTTGCTCCTGACAATGACAGGGGATATTCAGACCAACCATGACAGTTCCGTCCAACGGCGCCTGTTCAAGGGTGCCCTGCAAACCCGTTGCAAGGCGCTGAATATCCAGTGGGAGTAGTCCGTCCTTCGGGGACCGTGGGAATCCCGCAATCCGGCAAGAGAAATGCCAGAGTTCGCGGTGCTGGAAGAGAGTGTGGATTCTACCATACAAATGGGTTCTGAGCCCCAGCCGCTGTGATAGGCATATAGAAAACTCGCAACCAGGCCGCAGATACAACAAGGTAGACCAATGCGCATGGACACGGAGTGGTTGAAGCAGTCCGTCGGTCCGGGGCAAACATTCAGGATTGGTCACTCCGAATCCCTGTGAGATCCCCTTTTTTGTTGCGCCGCCAATCCAGGGCATGCCCTTCTTTGATGACTGCTCCGTGGTGCTTTTGGTTCCTTGAAAACAGAGAGACAACGGGTCAAGCCAAAGCCTGGCGGCTCAGGTAACTCTCTCAAGCGTGTCGTGTTGCGCGATTCGCTGGACAGTTGGTGTTCGCGCGTTTTGCTGGCGGCGGTGATCTACTCATCGTATTTGCCCTGTTAGATGCGCAGCTCGCCGTCATCCAGTTCTGCCCGTTGGGTGCAGACACTGTTCAGGACGTGGCGGTTGTGGAAGATAGTGATCAAGGTGGAGTTGCGCGCGTTGAGCACATTCTCCAGCCAGCGGTTGGTGTTGATATCGAGGTTATTGGTGGACTCGTCGATCAGCATGATGTGCGGATCGGTAAACAGCACCTAAGGCAAGAGGAACCGCAGTTTCCAGCCGGGGCCACGGCACTTATCGGGCTGTTGTGCTGCTCCAGGGGAGTAGCCAACCCCAGCAGCAACTCGCCGGCGCGGGATTCGGCGGTGTAGCCGTCGAACCCGGGAAACTCACCTCCAGTTCCGCAATCAGCACCCCCTTCCTTCGCTCGTCTCCGGCAGCGAACAGATGCGATCGCGTTCCAGTTTCACCTGCCAAAGATCAGCTGTGATCCATGATCACGGTGCACACCTCGTAGGCGAACCGGTTTGGTCGATACAGCATATGCGTGAATAGTAGAAGGCCTGCTACGGGTCAAATGGCTCAACCCCGATAAGATTGACCGTTTCTGCCAAATGAATGGCCTTCGAGCACCTTCGCCTGAACGAACCACGCACTGGATGAGTCTTTGCGTCGGGTATTCTACGTTCACTTGGGGGAAGAGCGAGGGATCAGCGGGCAGCACCCTCTCGCCGCTGCGCGGCCCATGCTGCGGTGCTGACGCGCCTTGTCGAACCGGCTGATTGAGTACCGAGGCTTCGAATCCAGCCATCGACAATCAATAAAAAACGGGGCACGAGGCCCCGTATTTTATTGATGGCGGAGAGGGAGGGATTACTCAGGGCTGCACCCTTCGCCCCTTCGGGGCCAGCGTCGCTTCGCTCCGCTGTTCTTCGCCGCCTGCGGCGGCTCGTCGAACCGGCTGATTGAGTACCGAGGCTTCGAATCCAGCCATCGACAATCAATAAAAAACGGGGCACGAGGCCCCGTATTTTATTGATGGCGGAGAGGGAGGGATTACTCAGGGCTGCACCCTTCGCCCCTTCGGGGCCAGCGTCGCTTCGCTCCGCTGTTCTTCGCCGCCTGCGGCGGCTCGTCGAACCGGCTGATTGAGTACCGAGGCTTCGAATCCAGCCATCGACAATCAATAAAAAACGGGGCACGAGGCCCCGTATTTTATTGATGGCGGAGAGGGAGGGATTACTCAGGGCTGCGCCCTTCGCCCCTTCGGGGCCAGCGTCGCTTCGCTCCGCTGTTCTTCGCCGCCTGCGGCGGCTTGTCGAACCGGCTGATTGAGTACCGAGGCTTCGAATCCAGCCATCGACAATCAATAAAAAACGGGGCACGAGGCCCCGTATTTTATTGATGGCGGAGAGGGAGGGATTCGAACCCTCGGTACGCTATTAACGTACACACACTTTCCAGGCGTGCTCCTTCAACCACTCGGACACCTCTCCGAAAGCGAGCGCGACAGGGTAAACCAGAAGCCTTGGGGTTGCAACGGAGCGCATGGCGGTAACGGAGGGCGGCAAGACAGCGGGCGTCAGGTTAGCTACCATCCATGAATGGTCCCTGATTACGGAGTCTGATTTGCACCCGCCCCCGCTACGTCTCGCCCTGTTTACCTCTGCGTTTCTGCTGATTGCCGTTACAGCCGGTCCGGCAAACGCGGGCTGCGAGGATCCGCCCGCACCCGGGGTCAACTGGAGCGGTTGCGATAAACGTGGTATCACGCTGGAAGGTGAGGATCTCCGCGGAGCCACCTTCAGTCATACATTGCTGGAGGGTGCCAATTTCAAGGATGCCCGTCTCGACGGCGCCGACTTCCAGCTGGCCGACCTGCGCGGCGCCAACCTGAGTGAAGCGCGGCTTTACAAGGCACGCTTCGTCGGTGCCAATCTGCAAGACGCCGATCTGAGTGGTGCATCGATTCGGGAGGGGCGTTTCGATCGTGCCAACCTGCGCAATGCTGTGCTCAACGGAGCCCGTCTGGACGGTGCCTCTTTCTACTCGGCGTCACTCGCCAGAACCCAGCTGGCGGGCGCCCAATTGGAAGAGGCCAACTTCGAGGAGGCCGATCTCTACCGCGCCGATCTCTCAGGGGTTGTGGCCCGCTCTGCCAGTTTCGTCGGCGCCATTCTCGAGGACGCCAACCTGGCAAATGCCGATCTGCAGCGTGCCCAGTTTCAAAAGGCCAGACTGTTGGGGGCTGATCTCAGCAATACCGATCTGACCCGCGTGAACCTGGTGGGCGCCGACCTCACCAACGCGAAGATCGACGGTGCTGTGCTGGACAACGCCAACTGGATCGATCGCCGTCGTTGCCGCCCCGGGTCCGTCGGGGCCTGCCGCTAACCCTTCACCCATCGGTACCAGACCGCCCCCAGCAACTCGTGCAGATAGAGCTGATTCTGGCGCAAGGCGGCGGCCGACGGCAGAAAAGTGACGAATCCCGCCCTCGCCCAACCGTGGGTAAAGAAACCGGTAGGGGCCGGGAGCACCTGAAAACCCTCCTGTTCGAACGACCACGCCGCGCGCGGCATGTGCCCTGCATGGGTCACCAGGACGACATGATCCACCAGATCGCTGCGCAGCAGATTGCGCGCCCGCCGCGCATCTTCCCGGGTGTTCAAGCTCCCCGCTGTTGCCCAGCGTACCGGCACGCCGAACTCCTGCTCGAGGATGGTGCGGATCCATACGGAGCTATCCTCGCCCTCGCCATAGGGATCGGCGCCGATGACGGCGATGGGCAGTCCGGTCTTGCGATTCAGATAAGCGGCGTACCGCACCCGTTCGAGTTCGTAGCGCCCCGAGGTGCTGGCACCGTACTCGGGTGCCCGGTAGTAGGTGGCGGCACTGATCACCACGATGGCGCCCGCCCCGCTGGCTCTGACCTGGGCGGGGGTCACGGCCGGCGTGGTCTCCAGCCATCCGGCCAGCACGGCCGAAATTGCCGGAGTACTGATCAGGTAGAGGCCCAGCCAGCCGGCGCCGAAGAGGGTCCAACCGCCACGACGTCGCAGTGCCAATAACACGGCGCCCAGCGCCAGGAGCACCAGGAATCCCAGCGGCGGCATGATCAGTGTTTCCAGAATTCGTGCCAGCGCAACAGACATGGCCCCTCCGCGAGGGCGCAGTGTAACGGCTTTCGGCGCCAGTGGCAGCCGCGGCGTGAACGCACATCGCTTGTCTCCCATTGCGGCTGCGGTTAGGCTGCCCCACTCTACCCAAGAGCCAAACCCTACAACGCGACATGAAATCCCGGATCGCCTACAGCGCCTGTCCTCACGACTGTCCCTCGACCTGCGCGCTTGAGGTCGAGTTGATCGACGAACGCACCATCGGCCGCATCCATGGTGCGCGCGCCAACAGCTACACTGCGGGTGTGGTCTGCGCCAAGGTGGCCCGATATGCCGAACGCGTCCATCACCCGGATAGACTGCAGACGCCTTTGCGGCGCGCCGGTCCCAAGGGCAGCGGCCAGTTCGAAGCGATCTCATGGGACGAAGCACTGAACGAGGTGGCCGAGGCCCTGCTCAAGGCGGAGCGGCAGCACGGCGGCGAATCGATCTGGCCTTATTACTACGCCGGCACCATGGGGCTGGTGCAGCGCGACGGCATCAACCGGCTGCGGCACGCCAAACGCTACGCCGGTCAGCACAAAACCATCTGCTCGACCATCGCCCGCGCCGGCTGGACGGCGGGAGCGGGCACGATTCGCGGCACCGATCCGCGCGAAATGGCCGAGTCCGATCTCATCGTCATCTGGGGCACCAACGCGGTAGCCACGCAGGTCAACGTGATGACCCATGTGGCACGCGCGCGCAAGAATTGTGGCGCCCAGGTGATCGTGGTCGATCCCTACCGCAACGCCACCGCCCAGACGGCCGATCGTCATATCGCCGTGCGCCCCGGGACCGACGGCGCCCTGGCCTGCGCCATGATGCAGGTGCTGTTCGAAGAGGGTTTCGCTGACCGCGATTACCTGACACGTTACACCGACGACCCGGCGCGCCTGGAAGCCCATCTCGCCACCCGCACTCCGAAATGGGCCAGCACCATTACCGGGCTGCCGGCGCGTGAGATCCGCGAGTTTGCACGCATCTATGGGCGCGCCAAACGCAGCTTCCTTCGCATCGGCTATGGCTTTACCCGATCGCGCAACGGGGCGGCCAATCTGCACGCGGTAAGCTGCCTGCCGGCCATTACCGGCACCTGGCAACACCGCGGTGGCGGCGCACTCTACGCCAACAGCGCCCTCTATCACTGGGACACCACGCTCATCGACGGCACAGACGTGGCCGACCCCAGTATCCGTCAACTCGACATGACCCGCATCGGCGCCGTGCTGACCGGCGACCGGCGTGATCTCGGCGATGGTCCACCGATCACCGCGATGCTGATCCAGAACACCAACCCCATGACCGTGGCACCGGATCAGAATCGGGTGCACCAGGGATTCGCCCGCGAGGATCTCTTCGTCTGCGTCCACGAGCAGTTCATGACCGAAACCGCACGGATGGCCGACATCGTCCTGCCGGCAACCACGTTCCTGGAGCACGACGACCTCTACCAGGCCGGAGGGCATACTCACCTGCTGGTCGGTCTGCAAGCCATTGAACCTCTCGCCGAAGCGCGCTCCAATCACCGCGTGATCTGCGATCTGGCGCAACGCCTGGGGGCCGAGCATGCCGGTTTCCAGATGACCGCACGCGAACTGATCGACGCCACCCTCAGCGCATCGGGTTGGCCGGCGGTCGATCAACTGGGTGAACACCCCTGGCACGATTGTGCGCTCCCGTTCGAGGAGGCCCACTTCCTCAACGGTTTCGGTCATGCGGACAAACGTTTCCGATTCGCCCCCGACTGGCAGGCGCTGGGGCCGCTGGGCTCCGCGATGCCCGCGTTGCCCGATCACTGGGCGGTAACCGATGAGCAGAACGCCGAGCATCCCTTCCGTCTGGTGACTGCACCGGCGCGGAATTTTCTGAACACCAGTTTCACCGAAACCCCGGGCTCCCGCAGCCATGAAGGCCGGCCCGAAGTGATGCTGCACCCCGACGATGCCGCCGACCTCGGCATCGTGGAGGCGGCCATGGTGCGGGTCGGCAATCGCCAGGGGGAGATCCGCCTCCATGCCCGCCTGTTCGATGGCCTGCAGCGCGGCGTGGCGATCATCGAGAGCATCTGGCCCAATGCCGATTTCATCGACGGGCGCGGACTCAACACCCTCACCAGCGCCGACCCGGCCGCGCCCAACGGGGGCGGCGTCTTTCATGACACCGCCGTGTGGATACGGCCCGCATAAACGACGGAACTCCTCAACAAATCACCTTACACGGTGCAATAATCAACACTATGGCCGAACGCGACGAACCTCCTCAACGCCGCCGGGCAGCGGCCCGGCCCCCAACCCCGGAAGCCGTCCGCCTGATCGCCGAACTGCTGGGCGACGGGCCGCGGCGTGCCGATCTGCTGATCGAATACCTTCACCGTCTGCAGGACCACGTCGGGCATCTGGCGGAAGATCATCTGCGCGCCCTGGCGCAGGCGCTGAAGCTGGCGCCCACCGAAGTCTACGAGGTCGCCACTTTCTACCATCACTTCGCCGTGATCCCGGAGGGGGAAGCGGCACCACCACGCACGGTGGTCCGCATCTGCGATTCGTTGAGCTGCGCGCTGGCCGGCGCCGAGGATCTGATCGCCGGCGCGGCGCCCTTCCTTCCGGCGGAGGCCCGGCTCCAGCGCGTCCCCTGCATCGGGCGCTGTCAGCATGCGCCGGTGGCCGTGGTCGGAACCAACCCCTTGCACCAGGCCACACCCGAACTGATCAGGGAGGCGCTGCACCACCAGGAGACCGAACCGGAGATTCCCAACTACGCGGATTTACGCAACTACAGCGAGAGCGGCGGCTACAAGCTCTGGCAGCGCTGCCAGGATGGCGAGCTCACCGCCGAGTCGGTCATCGACACCCTGGACCAGGCAGGGCTGCGTGGCTTGGGCGGCGCGGGCTTCCCGGCGGGGCGTAAATGGCGCCTGGTGCGCGAACACCCCGGTCCGCGGGTTCTGGTGGTCAATATCGACGAGGGTGAACCCGGCACTTTCAAAGACCGCCATTTTCTCGAATCCGATCCGCACCGATTTCTCGAGGGGGCACTGATCGCCGCCTGGGCGGTGGAGGCGGCTTCGATCTATCTCTATCTGCGCGACGAATACGCCACGGCGCGACAGATACTCACCCATGAACTCGAGGCACTACGCGAGACCTTCGATGACGAGTTACCGCAGATCCACCTGCGGCGCGGCGCCGGTGCCTACATCTGCGGCGAGGAGTCGGCGCTCATCGAATCCCTCGAAGGCAAGCGCGGTCTGCCGCGCCAGCGCCCGCCTTACATCGCCCAACAGGGCCTGTTCGGGCGCCCTACCCTGGAACACAACCTGGAGACCCTGCACTGGGTGCGCGACATACTGGAGGGCAACACCGAGGTTCTTAGTGATGATAAGGGAAAAAACTTGCGCACCTTTTCGGTCAGCGGCCGGGTCGTCAATCCCGGTGTCTACCGCGCCCCGAGCGGCATCAGCGTACGGCGCCTGATCGAGGAGTTCGCCGGGGGCATGTTGCCCGATCATGAGCTCTACGCCTATCTGCCCGGTGGTGCCTCGGGAGGAATTCTCCCCGCCAGTCTGGCCGACCTGCCTCTCGACTTCGGCACGCTGGAGGAGTACGGCTGTTTCATCGGCTCGGCCGCTGTCATCGTTCTGTCGCAGCAGGATCGTGCCGTGGATGCCGCACTCAACGCCATGCGTTTCTTCGCTCACGAATCCTGCGGGCAGTGCACGCCGTGTCGCGTTGGCACCGAAAAGGCGGTACAGCTGATGGAGGCACCGCAGTGGAACGTCCCGCTGCTCGAGGAACTGGCGCAGACCCTACGCGATGCCAGCATCTGCGGGCTCGGGCAGGCGGCGCCAAATCCCCTGGCTTGCGTCATGCGCTATTTCCCCCATGAACTGGAGGCGCGACAAAAGGCGAACGATGGCAATTGAGTTCACATTGGACGGACGGACCGTCACGGCCGAAACCGGCGAGACTATCTTGCAGGCCGCCCAGCGCCTGGGCACGATCATCCCTCACCTCTGCTATCGCGAAGGGCTGCGGATCGACGGCAATTGCCGCGCCTGCATGGTGGAGATCGAAGGTGAGCGGGTTCTGGCCGCCTCGTGCCGCCGCCAACCCACACCCGGCATGGTGGTTCGCAGCACCAACGATCGCGCCCGCAGTGCGCAACGCACCGTGGTCGAGCTGCTGCTCAGCGACCTGCCAGCCGACCGGCCGGAAAGCTGGGGCGAGGTTGGTTTCTGGGCGCAACGTTTAGGCCTTGAGGCGCCGCGCTTTCCGGCACGCGAATCGATCAGCGCCGATACCTCACACCCGGCCATCGATGTCAGCCTCGACGCCTGCATCCAGTGCACCCGCTGCCTGCGCGCCTGCCGCGAGGTGCAGGTGAACGATGTCATAGGCTTTGCCCGCCGCGGCGCGCACACTGCCATGGTCTTCGATATGGCCGATGCCATGGGCCACAGCTCGTGTGTCGGTTGTGGCGAATGCGTCCAGGCCTGTCCCACCGGTGCCCTGCGCCCGGCGAGCCTGCGCTTAGCCCGCATTTCTCACACCTCTCCTACTGCGGCCGCCGATCCACTTGCTGTGGCGGAACGTACTCGCTCCAGCCGGTTCGATGTAGAATCTACTACACCTTCACCGTCTTCCGCTGCGTGCGCCCCGCCACAGCAGCGCCGCGACACCCTCGCCACGGATGGGCGTAAGAAATCCGGGCTAGCGATACCCGCCGCCCGGCAGGTCGATTCGCTCTGTCCCTATTGCGGCGTGGGCTGTCAGCTCACCTATCATATTGCCGATAACCGCATCCTGGCAGTGGAGGGCCGCGATGGCCCTGCCAATCGCGGCGGACGGCTGTGCATCAAGGGTCGCTACGGTCAGGATTACGTGCATCACCCACAGCGGCTTACCCGGCCACTGATTCGGCGCCCCGACGCAGCCAAGAACCCCCGGCACCCCGTCGATCCCACTGATCCCTCGGCGGTGTTTCGCGAGGCGAGCTGGGAGGAGGCACTGGCGATGGCGGCAGCCGGCTTCCAGCGCATTCGCGATGCCCACAGCGGCAACGCGCTGGCGGGCTTCGGCTCGGCCAAGTGCAGCAACGAGGAGGCCTATCTGTTCCAGAAGCTGATCCGCACCGGTTTCGGCACCAACAATGTCGATCACTGCACGCGCCTGTGCCATGCCTCCTCGGTGACGGCGCTGCTGGAGGGAATCGGCTCTGGCGCGGTCTCCAATCCGGTAGCCGACGTTCAGTACGCTGATGTCATCGTCGTGATCGGTGCCAATCCGGCAGTCAACCACCCGGTGGCGGCCACCTTCATCAAAAACGCCACCGAGCGCGGCGCGACGCTGATCGTCATCGACCCGCGCATAACCGACCTGGCGCGCCACGCTGAACACGTGCTGCAGTTTCACCCCGACACCGACGTCGCGCTGCTCAACGCTCTGCTCTACACCATCGTCGAAGAGAAACTCTACGACGCCGAATTCGTCAAACGGCGCACCACGGGTTTCGATGCGCTGTGTGAACACCTTGCGCCCTACACCCCCGAGGCGATGGCGCCCATCTGCGGCATCGACGCTGGAACCCTGCGTACCGTCGCTCGCCGCTACGCCACCTCCAAGGGTTCAATGATTTTCTGGGGCATGGGCATCAGCCAGCACGTGCACGGCACCGACAATGCACGCTGCCTGATTGCGTTGGCGTTGATCACCGGGCAGATCGGCCGACGCGGCACCGGCCTGCATCCGTTGCGGGGGCAGAACAACGTCCAGGGGGCCTCCGATGCCGGGCTTATTCCCATGGTCTTCCCCGACTACCAGCGGGTGGACAACGCTGATGCCCGCGCCCGCTTCGAGGCGCTCTGGCGTAGCCCACTCGATGCCAATCCCGGCCTGACGGTGGTGGAGATTCTCAACGCGGCACGAACCGGCGCCATCAAGGGCATGTATGTGATGGGTGAAAACCCCGCAATGTCCGATCCCGACGCCACTCACGCCCGCGCGGCATTGGCCAGTCTCGAGCACCTGGTGGTGCAGGATATCTTCCTCACCGAAACCGCATACCTCGCCGACGTGGTGTTGCCCGCCTCCGCCTTCCCGGAAAAGAGCGGCACCTTCACCAACACCGACCGGCGGGTCCAGCTCGGCAGGCAAGCCCTGCAACCGCCCGGCGAGGCGCGGCAGGATCTGTGGATCATCCAGCAACTCGCCGAGCGACTGGGGCTGCGGTGGGATTATCCGGATGCCGAAGCGGTTTTCAGCGAGATGCGCCGTGCCATGCCCAGTATTGCCGGCATCACGTGGGAGCGTCTGGAGCGCGAATCGTCGGTCACCTATCCGTGCCTTGAAGAGGGCGATCCCGGTGCGGAGGTGATCTTCATCGACAACTTCCCTACCGCTGATGGACGCGGGCGGCTGGTTCCCGCCAGTCTCTGCAGCGATGAAGAGCGGCCCGATGAAAACTATCCCAGCGTACTGATCACCGGGCGCATCCTGGAACACTGGCACACCGGTTCGATGACCCGCCGCGCGTCGGTGCTCGATACTGTGCAGCCGCGCCCCGAGGTGAGTGTCCACCCTGACGATCTGCACACCTTGCAGCTCGCGGATGGGGATGTCATTACCGTGGAGTCGCGTCGCGGTGCGATCAGCGCATTCGCACGCAGCGACCGCAGCGTTCCTCCCGGCACGGTATTCATGCCCTTCTGCTATTACGAAGCGGCAGCGAATCAACTTACCAGTCCGGCGCTCGATCCCCTCGCCAAGATTCCGGAGTTCAAGTACTCGGCCGTTAGGCTGCGTCGCGGGGAGCAGGCCCCGTCACGCAGCGGGTATTGAGGGGCGCATGGCCCGCATCGAATCCGGTCCTCTGCGAGGTTTCTACCGGCCCGACTATGAGGGCCGTAGCCTGGTCAATCTGATGGCAAGCGTGATCCGCGCCCGTGGCGGTGAGTCGGCCCACAGGGGACTGGGCCAGGCGTGGGAACAGGTACTCGCCAAGCCGCGTCATGTGGTGTTGGTGGTGGTCGATGGACTCGGACTGGCCCAGCGCGAGGCTTATCTGGATGCGGTGACCGACAGCCCCTTCCTGGGACAACACACACCACACGAACTCTCCAGCGTATTCCCAGCCACCACGGCCGCCGCCGTCACCACTCTGATGAGCGGCGCCAGTCCCGCCGAGCACGGTATTCTCGGCTGGTTCCTCAATCTGCACGATCTGGGCGTGGTGAGCGCCATCCTGCCCTCGACCAGCCGCACCGATGTGCCGATCGCCGATGATCGATTCCGCCTGGCACAGTATCTGGCGATCCCGCGGCCAATCGCTACGATGCCTGCTCCGCGTATCGCCCTGACACATCGCTTCATTCTGGAGAGTCGTTTCTCGCATGCCGCCAGCGCCTGGAGCGAGACCTGCGCCATAGAATCGTTGGCAGAGCTGGAAAACAGACTGGCGCAGTTCTCCAGGCAACACCAACCTTCCTACCTCTATGCCTACTGGCCAGGCTATGACGGAATCTCCCACCAATACGGTCCCGCCAGTCCCGAAGCTTTAAAGCACCTTGCCCAGATCGATCTGTTTTTGGCGCGGCTGCGCGATGTGTTGACTGCCCACGACACAACACTGCTGGTGACCGCCGATCACGGCTTTGTTGAAACACCGCTGGAAAAGCATATCGATCTCAGCAGAATCGACACGCTGTATGACAGCCTCGCGACGCTGCCCTCCGGTGACGTGCGGGCCGTCTCTCTGCATGTGAGGCCGGCACGCATCGAGGCCATTCGCAAAAGATTGCAGAACTATCGGGATTGCTTCGCCGTGCTGGAGGGCGAGGCACTGTTCGAAGCCGAGGTTTTTGGTCCCGGTGAACACCATCCCGCACTATACGGTCGCGTCGGTGATCTGGTTCTACTCGCGAAAGGCGGGTACGCCCTCGCCGCACCTTTGCGTGGAGAACCGCCCCACTGTATGCCGGGCAATCACGGCGGTATGACCGAACCGGAGATGCAGATCCCGCTCTATGCAGTTCACGCGTGATCGGAGAACGAACAGTATCGAAGAGCACTCAGTTCAAGATAGAAAAACCGGCACCGCCGTTGCGACGATACCGGTCAGGGTTGACTTTAATGTTGCACATTAGTTCCAGTTGCTGCCATCTTGGCCCAACCAGCTCTTGCGGCTCGAACCCTTGTAGGCGCTGGATTCAAACATGTCGAACGACGCAGTCATTCGTGAAGCGTCGCCTGCCTGGGTTTCGTACTCGCTCAACCATCCGTTGTGAATGGTCGCATAAGTAACGTTATCGCCGGATTCCGCGTTAAAGATCGAACCGGTCATGGTGGGCAAATCACCCGGCTGAACTTGATACTCGCTCAAGTACCCGGCGTGAACTGTCCTATAAGTGTCGTTGCCTTCCGCCATTACCGGAGATGCAACCAACGCAGCCGAGAGCACAGTCGATGCAGCAGCCATCGAAAGGAAGTTACGTAGACTAATTGGCTTTTTCATTTCGCTAAATCTCCATTCAATTTCGTTGGATGACAAGAAACCTTGATTCCTTGTGTGCACCTGAGAAAGTGTTTCAGGGTAATTTACTAGACCGGCATGTTGTCCAGATCATTACAGTCTTTCCGTGTCGCTCGCGATACAACCGAAAGGATTAGTGTTCGAGCAGGCACAACAACAGACACTCTCGTCAAGGAGATGGGCGCTAGCGACTCAACAACGTTGGCTTTCGCCCTGCTCTGAACTTCGTGCCCCGACTCGAGTAGGTAGAAGACCGCCCAAAGGGCGGGCTTCACCTTTTGCATCGATGGCGAGGAACGATTGCCTCCACGTTCTTTTCGTACCCGGCACCGTTTACCGACTATTGGATCGAAAAGATCTGCACTCTATGGAAAGCAACACTCTTCACCAACAACCCTGTTAAGTGCGTCGCTACAACTACAAGGTTGTTCTGTCACCTCGCCTTACGAACCGCTGGGAAGCACCACGGTATCTATGACATGAATAATCCCGTTTTTGGTGACGATATCGGTCTGAACGATGTTGGCAGCATCCACCATTGCACCTTTGGGCGAGGTGGAAATGGAGAGATTCGATCCCTGCACCGTCTTCAGCCGATCCTTGTTAACCACGTCCTTCGCTTCCAGGCGCCCCGGTACCACGTGATAAGTCAGAATCTGCGCCAGCTTCGCCTTGTCTGCCAACAGGGCTTCAACGGTCCCAGCCGGCAACTTGGCGAATGCCGCGTCGGTGGGCGCGAAAACAGTGAATGGCCCGTCTCCCTTCAAGACTTCCACCAGTCCCGCGGCCTTGACGGCCGTGACCAGCGTATTGAAAGACCCTGCTTTGACTGCGGTATCGACGATATCGTCCTTATCCATCATCTTGCTGGCCGTCTTGGTTGCACCGTACTCGTACTCGCTCAGATAGCCCTTGCCTGCCTGGGCGGGAGAGGTAATCACTGTCGCTGAAACCAAGAGGGCCGCAGCTGCCGTCATCGACATCGTCCTGTTTTGTTTGATCAGTTGGGTCATCGCTCTGTCTCCTGTTGGTTGCAGTTTCCTGCACTCGCTAGTTGGGGTTCAATCGGTTTATCCTCTGGGAATCAACCTTGGCGAAAAGTTATACGTTTATTGTACATCTGTCAATATCTGAGCGATTAATTCAACTAGTAATATCGTAACAGACTGTATTTCAGTGTTTTTAAAGTAATTCCGATCTACGTATTTTATTGTACATTATCGTTCCTTTTTATCGTTTTACATGCCTCCCTTGACGTGACTTATAATTTTTGTATAGGTTTTATCAAGACTTCTCATAGGAATGCACCATGCGGACCTCTGCAACCCCCGACAAACACGCTGTACCCAGCGACAGTGAGCTCTTTCCCATTCGTACCGTTTCCGCGCTCACCGGAGTCAATTCAATCACGTTGAGGGCCTGGGAAAGACGATATGGATTGATCCAGCCGCAAAGGACGCCGAAGGGACACCGTCTCTACACACAACAGGACATCGACCTGATAAACCAGGTGTTGGAACTGCTGGACAAGGGATTGCCAATCAGCCAGGTGAAGCGCCGTCTGCAAAGCCCGACCAGTGTGGTGAAGACCAGCGGTGACCCGAGCCCTTGGGAGCAGTTCCAACAGCGGATGCTCAACGCCGTGGTTCGTTTTGATGAATACGCACTCGACGACACCTATAACGAAGCACTCTCCATCTATCCCATCGATATGGTGACGCAGCGTCTGATCATTCCGCTGCTCCGTACGTTGGGGGAACGCTGGGAATCGTCCGATGGCAGCGTTGCAGAGGAGCATCTGTTTGGCAGCTACTTGCGCAATAAACTCGGGGCGCGCTTCCATCATCGGGTGCGCCGTGGCCATGGCCCCAAGATCATCGCCGCCTGCCTGCCAGGTGAGCATCACGAGGTGGGTTTGATGCTCTTTTGCCTCTCCGCCATCGAACGCGACTATCGGCTGATACTGCTGGGCGCCGACCTGCCCCTTGAGGAGCTGCCGGCGGTCGTACAACGCACAGGTGCGCGGGCGATCGTCTTGTCGGGGTCGATCAAACCATCACGTACAGTACTTCAGGAACAGATGACGCGACTTCACGAACAGGTCAACGTCCCGATTTTCGTTGGCGGCGAAACGTCGATAAGCCACAGCGATGCCATCGTGCGCTCAGGCGCCATCCCCGTGGGCAAGGACATCACGCACGCGCTGCGTCAACTGGATGACTCGTTGAAGCCGCGACCCGCTGGATAACGCTTGATGACGGTGGCAATCCTCTGGTTCCGCCGTGATCTGCGCCTCGCTGATCACGAGGCGCTGACTACCGCCTGTCAGAATGCAGACCGCTTGATCCCTGTCTATGTGCACGATCCCGAGAGTGACAAGGGGTGGCCCTTGGGCGCGGCGTCACGCTGGTGGTTGCACCATAGCCTGTGCGCGCTGAGCGAGCGTCTACGGCAAGCGGATTCGCGGCTCACGGTTTGGTGTGGCAAAACCGAAACCGCCCTGCCGGATCTCGCGGAACTTACTGGCGCCACGCAGGTTTACTGCAGCCGTGTGTACGACCCCAACCCGGTCGCAAACGATGCGCGCATCGCGCAACTTCTTGCTGCCCGCGGCGTTTCTTTCCTGCGTTTCGGCGGTACCCTGCTCCACGAACCCGAATCCCTGCTCAACGCCAGCGGCGCGCCGTATCGGGTCTTCACACCGTTTTGGAAGGCTTGCCAACGGCTTCCTGCATGCGGACCTCCGTTGCCCGTTCCGGCCCGATTTCCGCCACCCCCACAGGGTATCCCCTCGCTTACTGTCGACGCCCTCGAACTGCTGCCCAGGGTAGGTTGGGAGGGAGGTCTGGCGGATCGCTGGCAGCCTGGCGAACAAAACGCCGAAGCGCTTTGCTCAGCGTTCTGTTCAGATGACATAGCCGCCTATACCCGATTACGCGATGTGCCATCCGCGAGCGGTACATCGCGGCTCTCGCCCTACCTTCATCTGGGTGAGATAACCCCGCGACAGATTCTCTGGCAGGCATCGTCAATGGAACAAAGTGATGCGGGATCAACGCAGCCCTATATACGCCAATTGGGATGGCGCGAATTCGCCCATCATCTGCTCCACTACTTTCCCCACACCCCCGATAAACCTCTCGATCCGCGCTTTACCCGGTTTCCCTGGCGCGCCAACTACCGATCTCTGCTGCAGGCCTGGCAGAGCGGAGAAACGGGGATTCCGCTGGTGGATGCCGGCATGCGCGAACTCTGGAAAACCGGATGGATGCATAATCGCGTAAGAATGATCGCCGCCTCTTTTCTGACCAAGAATCTGCGCATCCCCTGGCAGGAGGGCGCCCGTTGGTTCTGGGACACACTGGTCGACGCTGATCTCGCCAACAACACCTTGGGTTGGCAATGGGTGGCGGGATGCGGTGCGGACGCTGCACCCTACTTCCGCATTTTCAATCCCGTGCTACAGGGCGAGCGATTCGATAAGCAGGGGAGGTACGTACGACGCTGGCTACCCGAGCTCGGAGAACTGCCCGATCGCTGGTTGCAGCAGCCCTGGAACGCGACACCGGAGATATTGTCCGCCGCGAAGATCCGTCTCGGAATCGACTATCCACACCCGGTCGTTGATCTCGCCGCCAGTCGGAGGGACGCGCTCGTTGCCTACGATAAAATCAAGCGCCTGAAGAACTAGTCCTGTCATGAATCTTCGCTATCTGCTCGCCATCATCACGCTGGTGACGCTTGCGCCACTGCTGATCCTGCAGGCGCTCTATTTGCGCCGGCATGCGGTACGGCTACCGCCAGCGCAAGGTCAACGGAGCGGCAGCGAACCGGGAGCTGAACCAGCCGTTGAAATTCTGGTACTGGGTGAATCGACCGCCGCCGGTGTCGGTGTATCAAACCACCGCGAATCCCTTGCGGGGCAGATCGCCACGGCGCTGAGTCAAAGGCTGCAGCGCGTGATTCGTTGGGAGGTTGCCGGCCTCAATGGCCTGATAACCGAGCGTACCGCCGCTACGCTTTTCCCCTGGGTGCAAGCAGAACGGGCGGACATCGTGGTACTCGCCCTCGGCGTCAATGATACCCTGGCATTGCGCACTCCGCGGCGTTGGTTGCGGGATCTCGAGTCGTTGATAATCGAGGTGAGATCGCGCTTTCAGCCGCAGCTCGTTGTGATCTCCGCAGTACCTCCCGTCGGCAAATTCATCGCAATCCCACAACCTCTGCGGTTCGTATTCGGACTGGTGGCTCAAAGTCTGGACGAAGCGACGCAGCAAGCTTGCGCCCAACGCCCTGAACTCCTGTACGCAGTGCTGCCTGGATCAATGCAGAACAAAAGGCACTACCTCAGCAGCGACGGTTTTCATCCGTCATCAGAAGGGTATGCAGCGTGGGGAGCAGTGCTGGCCGAAGCGATTGCCGAGCGGATGCGAGAGACTGTAGCCCCCCTATAAAGAAACGGCATACCCGTCTACCGGATATACCGTTCCCCGGGTGCGCCGGATACCTGATCAGGCGGGCGCGGGATGGTTGGCCGCCGTTTTTGGTTTCTTGCCCAGGATGTTGGATAGCGCCTGATCAAGCAGCGATTTCTCTTCGATCAGTTTGGCGGTTCCGCGTCGAAACTCCAGTGCCAGGCCTCGCTTCGTACGATCCTCGACCTTCAACCCCTGGCGGTTCGTGAAAAGATAGGTACCCGTCAGTGGGCTGGTCCAGGAGAGTTTGCCGCGAACGGTCGTTCCATCCGCCCTGGTGAACTCAACCCAAGTACCTTTCTGCAGTTCCGCGACCATGGCCGTGTAGTGATCGTCACTGTCGGGCTCCGGTTCTGGCGACGGATTTCCGATGGTGATCTCCTCTATTTCAACCTGCTCCTGATTCTCGCGCAGATTCTCCACCAGCTCTTCATAGCGTTGACGCCGCTCCTCCGCCTGTGCCTCGGGGTTGGCCTCCTGTTTGGGATCAGAGAAATCGACATAATCCATTACTTCCTCTTCGGTGAGTTCCGGTATCTCGGCGAGGTCGGGTACGACCGAAGCGATATCCTGTTTGTACGCCTCGATCCCTGTCAGATTGACCCGCTGCGCCTCGAACGCCTTCTGCTTCTCGTCAGCCTCGAACTGCGCCTGTTGACTGCGCCCCTCGCTCAACGCCTGCGAGTGGCACTGCTTCAAATCGGCAAGAAAGGCGTGACGCAGCGCCTCGGGCGTGGATGCCATCGCCATCCCCTCCTGCAATCCTTCCAGCAACCAACCCAATGCACCCACGAGTCGCTGCCGTTCACGATCGGTGCGCTTGGGCTGCACGCTCCAGAGCAGGGTATCCATCAGTTCCACGCAACGCCGCCAGTTGTTGCCCTCCTCGCCCTCACGAAGAAAATAGAGCAGCAAAACCGTATACCAGTGATCGCGCAAAAATGCCGTTACCGGCTCAGGAGGAGACTGCTTGTTGACGCGGCGATCGATCTCATCGCGCACGATCACCTTGGCCATCATGACCCGTTCTTCACCCTCCAGGGCCTTGGCGGAGCGTTCCTCGACGCGTTCGGCGCGGTTCAGCTCGTTGTCGATAAAATCAGAGAGATGATCCGCCAATTCGGCAAACAGGGTAATGTCGTCGTTGAACTCCCGCAGCACCGTTTCGACGCTGCTCTCGACCTCACTGTAGAGGCTGCCCTCGCTGCGCGATTCGCTCTCCTGCCAACCGGTCGCCGCACGCGCCAGCGTATCCAGCAACCGACGCGCCGGGTGGTTGCGCGAAGCAAAGAACGTCTTGTCGATAATGGCCACTTTGAGGACCGGAATCTGCAGTCGGCCGATCAGTGCTTTCATGGCGGGTGGTACATCGGCATTGTCGAGGATGTGATCGAAGATCAGCGCGACGATATCAATCGTCACCCCATCTGCGCTCACTAGCGGCTGCAGACCGGGAGCGGTTTTGATCTCCCGCAACACATTGACGGTACCGCCGGCAAATTGCCCCCCAGCGGGAGCGTCACCGGTGTTGGCGACGCCCAGGCCGTGCTGCATGGCTGTCAGGGCGTCGACGACCGGTCCCAGAACCGCGGGCGCCAATGGCACTCCACCGCTCATCGGGGCCCCTCCGGAAACACCCGGTGCCCCCCCGGTTACGTAATGGTGCAACGCCTGGTAGAGGTTGATCTCGCCGCTGGTGTAGCCGGGCTGTTCATAAGCGCCGGAGAGGTCGCTGGTTTGCGGCGGCACCGGCGCCATGGGTGGACGTTGATACGCGGGGCGCTTCACCTGGTGTGAAATGATCGGAAGTATCTTGTTCTTGATCAGATACTGATTGATTGCCTGATAAAGTGCCTGAAGGCCGGGAATCGCCAACTTGTCGAACAGTTTAAGCACGATCAGCTTGGCCTTGACGTCCACATCGATATCGTGGCACGCGTCCCGAAAGGCGCCACATATCACTTCCGGGCCAATGGGATTATCTTCGTTCTTCAGCTCTTTTCGGCGCAGAATGAGTTGCAGCCGCTTTTCCAGCTCGAAGAGTTCTCGATGACAGGTGCTGCGTACCTTGCTCGCCATGCTGGAGGCGGCTAGCGACTCTTCGAGGTCTTCGTGCTCAATCAGACTCAGCGAGAGGCCGCTATCACCGGCGCGGGAACTGGTGGGGGCATCGCCAGGCTTGCGTTTGAGCACCTCGGCAAAGCGTTCAAGAAACAGTTGCCGGGTGCGCTTTTCGATCTCGCTGCGGCGCCGGCGTATCTCGCGCATAGCATCGAAGTAGATAGTCTGCTCGTTGTCGCTAACGGCTTTGTCGGCCCGCTCGAACAACGTGTCATCCGCCTTATCGAAGGTAGCGGAGACCGCGCCGGCGAGATACTCGGAAATGCGGTCACGGCACTCGGTCAACACACGTTTCGCCTCGGCGGAGCCAACTGCCCCGCGTTCGCGCTCGTAGCGCTGAAGATTGACGACTTTTCCCGATTCGCCCGCACTCATAGTCCTCGCCCCTGCAATTCAGCGCCGCAGAACGCCACGCTTTGGGTTTAATGTTTATCATCGATCAATTCTGCAAAACGTGATTCGGCACTCAAAAACCCCGAGGTCGTTTGGGTAGGCTCCTTATCAAGAAAATCCATTGGTGATAGCGAATACTTCGATGAGTCAAGTTCAGGCCGTTCGCAAGCAGCAACACCACGAGATCACTTACCTTATCGAAGAGACACGTGATCTGGTCTCACCTCCGCAAGTGCATTTCGCATTACTGGAGGTACTGAACGATCCGATTTCCACCACCGATGACATGGCAGAGGTGATTGCCATGGACCCTGCGCTCACCGCGCGCTTACTGCGGATCGTCAACAGCCCCTACTATGGACTGGTACGCCGGATCGATACGATATCGCGGGCGGTGACCGTGATCGGGAGCAACGAACTTTTCAATCTCGCCGTCGCCGTGGCCGCCACCGCGGTCTTTTCGCGACTGCCCGGCTCTTTGGTCAATATGGATTGTTTCTGGCGGCACAGCGTCTTCGCCGCCATGGTGAGCCGTGAGTTGGCCAAGCGGGCCAACGTTCTCCATCCGGAACGCCTCTTCGTCGGAGGACTGTTGCACGACGTGGGTAGCCTGCTGCTCTACAACGAGCGCCCGGATACCATGTCCGATCTGCTGTTGGTGGCTCAGGGCGATGAGGAGGTGATGTTCCATGCCGAGCTTCACCGGTTGGGATTCAGCCACGCCGAAGTCGGGGAAGGCATCCTCAGCCTTTGGCAGCTTCCTGAAACGCTGTGCATCGCCATCGGGGCCCATCACACACCCCTCGATACCCAAGGGCCTTGTCCCGAGGCCGGGATCCTCTACCTGGCCGATCATTTGGCCAATCGTTCGGAGCGCAGCGGTTTCGCGGCCGAATCCCGGCCCAATGGAGAATTGGATGAGGCGGTGCTCAAGCTGTTGGGTATCGGTAAAAAAGATCTGATCCCGGCGGTAGAGGCGGCCACCGTTCAGTTCGATCAAAGTATCGCGATGTTTTTGCCCTGAGGGCGCGGCAGCGCTACTCTCGAGGCATGAGCAGTGAGCAGCCGCTTTTAAAACACTTCGTACGCGATACCCTGGGATGTAACTGCCCCGCGGCGGTATTTCAAAGGGTCGAAATCTCCGCGCTCCCCATTGCCAGCGCAGCTTGGCCACACGCGCTGCGCATCAACATTGGTAACCGGCTGCTGGTTTATCTGCTCCCCGGCGTAGCTGTCCCACCCGACCACACTGCAATGGCTGACCTGCTCAAGCACGGGATTAAAGAGCGCAACCAGGGCGGATTCAACCGCCTGCGACTGGTGATCGGGTGTGATGATCCGGCATCGATCCCCGACGATAGTTTCTCGGAATTGGAGACTCTCTTCCCTGGCGACGACAAAGTCCATTTGCACCTGTTGCCGACCTCAGTGATTCCTGCACGCTTCGATTAGAAACCCAACGCCTCCGCAGCCGAACGGTAAGGTTTGCCCAAAGCCTCGGCCACTGCGGGATGAGTAATCGTACCCTGATGTACATTCAGGCCGTTACGCAGGTGCGGGTTATCCGCAAGGGCTTGACGGTATCCCTTGGCCGCCAGCTGAACCACAAATGGCAGTGTGGCGTTGTTGAGCGCGAAGGCCGATGTGCGCGGCACTGCGCCCGGCATATTGGCCACGCAGTAGTGCACGACGCCATCCACGGTATAGGTGGGATCCGCATGGGTGGTGGGCCGGCTGGTTTCGAAACAGCCGCCCTGATCGATCGAGACATCGACGACCACCGATCCTAAGCGCATCGCGGTCACCATCTCGCGAGTCACCAGATGCGGCGCCGCGGCTCCCGGCACCAATACCGCCCCAATGACCAGATCCGCTTTCACGACATATTGCTCCAGCGCATCCTGCGTGGCGTAGACGGTGTTGAGTTGCGAGCCAAAAAGCGCATCCAGTTCACGCAGGCGATCGATGTTCTTATCAATGACGGTAACGTGTCCTTCCATGCCCATCGCCACTCGCAACGCGTTGGTTCCCACCACCCCCGCTCCGAGCACTACCACGCGCGCTGCGGCCACCCCGGGGACACCACCGATCAGCACACCACTACCGCCCTGCCCCTTCTCCAGACAGTGCGCTCCAGCCTGAATCGACATCCGGCCTGCCACTTCACTCATTGGCGACAACAGCGGGAGACGACCAAGGTCGTCGGTCACCGTCTCGTAGGCTATCGCGGTGCAACCCGAGGCGAGCAGCCCTTCAGCCTGTTTGGGATCGGGCGCAAGATGCAGATAGGTAAACAGCAATTGACCGTCACGGAGTTGCACATACTCCTGTGCCTGCGGCTCTTTGACTTTCACGATCATCTCTGCGCGCTCAAACACCTCTGCTGCGGTTTCGACGACATCGGCGCCTGCCATCAGGTAGCGACCGTCATCCATACCGACGCCCACACCGGCCCCGCTCTCGATGATCACCTGATGGCCGCGGTTGACCAGTTCACGCACGCTGGCGGGCACCAGCCCCACCCGGTATTCATGAGTTTTGATCTCCTTGGGAACCCCGATCAGCATCTCATCGTCTCCTAGTCGCGGTGGTTCTCGGTCAGCAGCAGAGCGATCTCAAGCGTCTTCCTGCAACGAGATCAGCGTCGCGTTGCCGCCCGCCGCGGTGGTGTTGATCGTCAAAGTGCGCTCGGTGGCGAAACGTTGCAGGTAATGCGGACCACCCGCCTTCGGGCCGGTGCCCGACAACCCTTCACCACCGAAGGGTTGCACCCCGACCACTGCCCCGATCATGTTGCGATTCACATAGGTATTTCCCACGCGCAAGCGCCGATGAATATAGCGCGCCCGCGCATCGATGCGCGTATGAATGCCCAGGGTCAATCCGTAGCCGGTGCCATTGATCGCATTCAGCACCTTATCGAGTTCACTGGCGCGATAACGCACCACGTGAAGAATAGGCCCAAACACCTCGCGCTCCAGCCGGGCAATGCTGTCGATCTCGACCGCCATGGGTGCAACGAAGTGCCCATGCCCGCAACCGGGTGGCAGTGTCATCTCGTGGATCACGCGACCCTCTGTACGCATGCGCTCCGCATGGCGCTCCAGCATGGCGCGCGAGGCCGCGTCGATCACCGGACCGACATCGGTTTTGAGCAGCGCAGGATCGCCGATAACCAGTTCATCCATGGCACCGGCCAGCATGGTCAGCAATCGATCGGCCACATCATTCTGCACAAACAGCACCCGCAACGCCGAACAACGTTGACCCGCACTGCGAAACGCCGAATTGACCACGTCGATCACCACCTGTTCCAGCAGCGCCGAAGAGTCGACCAACATGGCATTCTGCCCACCGGTCTCCGCAATCAGTGGCACGATGGGCCCGCCCCGCTCCACCAACGAGCGTTGGATGAGACGGGCGGTTTCGGTCGAGCCGGTGAAGGCAACGCCGGCGATACGCCGATCGGCTACCAGTCGCCCGCCAACTTCCGCACCGTCGCCGGTCAGCAGATGCAATACGTCCGCCGGAACACCAGCCTGGTGAAACAGGTGTACCGCGGCGGCGGCGATCAATGGTGTCTGCTCCGCCGGTTTCGCGATAACCGCGTTGCCCGCCGCCAGTGCGGCGGCCACCTGGCCGGTAAAGATAGCGAGGGGAAAATTCCACGGACTGATGCAGGCGAAGACCCCGCGTCCATGCAGCGTCAACTGATTGGTCTCACCGGTGGGCCCAGGCAACGCCAGCGGTTGTTCGAAGTGCAGCTGCGCCTGCGTGGCGTAGTAACGGCAGAAATCGACCGCCTCACGCACTTCGGCCAGCGCATCGGGGACAGTCTTGCCTGCCTCGCGTACGCATCCGGCCATCAATTCCGCACAGCGCATCTCCATCAAATCGGCCACGCGCGACAGAATCCCGGCGCGCACCGCCGCACCCCGCCGGTCCCACTCGGATGCTATGGTGTAAGCGCGCGACACCGCCTCATCGACGCTGTCCCCGGTCGCCGAAAAGACGCTGCCCACCTGACGCCGGGCATCGGCCGGATCGACAACGGGGCACTCCGCGCCCTCCTCCAAGGTGCGTCCGCCCACTATCGGTCCTGCCCGCCGGGATTCGCGCCAGCCCTCCGCCATGGCCTGCGAGAGCGTCTCCAAAACGGCACGATCGGCGAGTTCCAGACCGCGAGCATTGCGCCGCTGAGACCCGTATATCTCTTCCGGCAGAGGAATGCGTGGATGCGGCAGGGTCTGCAACGCTTCGATCCTGGCGACTGGGTCAGCCACAATCTCCTCGACCGGCAGCTCCTCCTGCACGATACGATTGACGAACGAGGTATTGGCACCGTTCTCCAGCAACCGCCGTACCAGATAGGCGAGCAATTCCTCGTGCCCACCCACCGGTGCGTAAATCCTGCACTCCACAGCGCCCTTGCCACCCGCGGCCACCAAAGGATCACAGAGCGGTTCACCCATGCCGTGCAGCCGCTGGAATTCCAGATCCCGCCGCCCCCCGGCCATTTCCAGAACCGCCGCGATGGTGTGGGCATTGTGGGTAGCGAACTGCGGATAAAAAACAGGACCGGCGGCCAGCAGCTTTTCGGCGCACACCAGGTAGGAAAGATCGGTGCTCTCCTTGCGGGTAAAGACCGGATATCCTTCCAGCCCCCGTTCCTGGGCTTTCTTGATTTCAGTATCCCAGTAGGCCCCTTTCACCAACCGCACCATCAGCCGATGACGCGTGCTGCCAGCCAATCCGGCCAACCAGTCGATCACCGCCGGTGCGCGCTTCTGATAAGCCTGCAACGCCAGCCCGAAGCCATCCCACCCGTGCAGGCTGGGGTGTCGTGCTACTGCGGCGATGATCTCCAGCGACAGCTCCAAGCGTTCGGCTTCTTCGGCATCGACACAAAGATTGATATCACCCTCTTTTGCAGCCTGCGCCAGCGACAGCAGACTATGGGTCAGCTCTTTACGGACACGCTCCCGTTGCGCCACCTCGTAGCGTGGGTGCAGCGCCGAGAGTTTCACCGACACGCCGGGACCGGCGACCGGCCCCGCACCTTTCGCGGCGCTGCCAATCGCCGCGATGGCCTGCAGATAATGATTCTGGTAGCGCTCGGCATCAGCGCGTGTCAGCGCGGCTTCGCCCAGCATGTCGTAGGAGTAGCGGTAGCCGTGTTTCTCCCAAGCGCGCGCCCGTTCGATCGCCTCATCAATGGTGCGCCCCATGACGAACTGGCGACCGAGAATGCGCATCGACTGGGTAATGGCCCGGCGGATCACCGGCTCGCCGCTGCGTGAGATCAGACGCCGCAGGGTCGCGCCCCAGTCACGCGTCTCCTCCTGCCCGAGGCGTACCAATCGCCCGGTCAGCATCAGCGCCCAGGTGGACGCATTGACGAACAGCGATTCGCTGTCACCCAAATGCGCCTCCCAGTCGGCTTCCCCCAGCTTGTCGCGAATCAGTTGATTGGCGGTTTCGGCATCGGGGATGCGCAGCAGCGCTTCGGCGAGACACATCAACATCACGCCTTCGCGGCTGCTGAGATCATACTCCTGCAAAAAGGCGTCCAGGCCACTGGCGCTGACCTCACGCTGGCGTATCGCCCGCACCCAGTCGGCAGCCTGTTTAACGACGCGCTGGCGTGCCTCGATTGTGAGTTGCAGCGCGCTCATCAGCTGAACCACACAGGTGCTCTCATCGACACGATACAGCCGGTTGATCGCTCCTAAAGCGGGTTCCGAGGCACTATCGATACCGACAAACACCGGCCAGCCTCCATGGGTGAGATCGTTGGGAGAGAGCAGCCCCGCGACTCAAGGACCGCAAAGCGAAAGGCCCGGCAGTGACACTACCGGGCCTTCCACTCACTGCCTATTGGCGAACGCCAGCTTAGTTGACGTAGTC
The DNA here is from genome assembly GCA_008501635.1 of Pseudomonadota bacterium. NCBI lineage: Bacteria > Pseudomonadati > Pseudomonadota > Pseudomonadota bacterium. The sequence goes on along the minus strand of QQUJ01000018.1, from coordinate 421,757 downwards.
GTACTTGCCGTTGCTCCACTCGTACATGACATAGCCGGGCGCGGTAACGTCACCCTTACCATTAAAGCCGATGGTACCAAGCACGGTGTTGAACTGGCCGCCCTTCAAGGCCTTGATGATCTTGGCCGGCTCGACGCCACCCGCGGCCTGCGCGGCCTGCGCCCAGGCCTGGATCGCCCCGTAGGTATAGAGGGTGTAGCCCTCGGGCTTATAGTTCTGCGCCATGAACTTGTCGACGATCGGCTTGGCCTCCGGGTTGCGGGCCGGATCGGGGCTGAAGGTCATCAGCGTACCCTCACCGGAGGGACCGGTTATGGACCAGTACTCATCGGTCACCAGTGCGTCACCGGACATCAGCACCGCCTTCATACCCTGTTCGCGGGCCTGACGGATGATCAGTCCGGCCTCGGTGTGGTAACCGCCGACATAGATCAGGTCCACATTGGCGGCCTTCATCTTGGAGACCAGTGCCGAGTAGTCCTTCTCGCCGGCGGTGTAGGCTTCGTACATGGTCGCTTTCTTGCCACGCTTTTCGATCTGCGCCTTGGTCTCGTCGGCCAGCCCCTTGCCATACGCGGTCTTGTCATGCAGAACGGCGATATTCTTGGCACCGAAATGGTCGACAATGTAATCACCCGCCACTTTGCCCTGGTCATCGTCACGCCCGCAGGTGCGGAAGACGTTGGCCAGTCCGCGTTCGGTCAGCTGGGGGTTGGTGGAAGCGGGTGAGATCTGCACGATACCCTCCTCGGCATAGACGTTAGAGGCCGGGATGGAGGAACCGGAGCAGAAGTGGCCCGCCACAAAAACCACGCCCTTGTTCACCATCTGGTTGGCCACGGCGACCGCCTGCTTCGGATCGCAGGCATCATCGCCCACTTCCAGCTTCAGCATCTGGCCCAGGACACCGCCTTTGGCGTTGAGGTCCGCGACCGCCATCTCGGCGCCGCGTTTCATCTGCTCGCCGAACGAGGCGTACTGACCGGTCATCGGACCGGCTGTCGCGATCGTGATATCCGCCTGTGCGGAGGCCGCAAGGCCCAGCGCCGCAGCGGTCATTACACCCAACATTACCTTTTTCATTGCTGTAACTCTCCTTTGGATTGCCTCTCTCTGCAGCCGCCAACAAGAACGGCTGGTTCTTTATTTACAGGTCGAACGTCTCAAACGATGTGTGTCAAACCTGTGCCTTTTTAGGGACCTCTCTTACTCTAGCAGCCGGCCGCCAGACCGCAACCGTTGCTCTACCCACCTAGGATTGCGCTTCCGGTTTTTGCCGGCAGCTCCACGGCGAGGTGCGCACATACATCCAGGGGTACTGCGTGACCAAACTTTTTATGCGGTTGACCCGAAAAGCGGCCAGACCGTAGAGATTCAATATCGCGATATCGATCAACAGTCCGGAGAGGGAGAGCAACGTGCCTTCAAACAGAGCGAAGATCAGAAACCGGCAAACGAAACCCAACAGGATGCAGTAGCCCACCACCTGCCACACCGGTTTCCAGATGCCGGCGACCGCCGCACCGGTCATCCACGCGGCGAAGCCCATCAGCACCAGTGCCACGCCAATATAAACACCACCACTGGTACCCAGTATTGCTTCCATCATGCGCTCCTCAGTGGCCACCTTCCAGATAGGCGGCACGTACCTCCTGGTTGGCGAGCAGTTCCTCCCCCGTCCCTTTCATGAGGATGCGCCCGGTCGCCATCACATAGCCGCGGTGGGCCAATTTAAGGGCGTGGTAGGCATTTTGTTCCACCAGAAAAACGGTGATCTTCTGCTGCTCGTTGATCTCACGGATGACCTCGAAGATCTGCTTCACCAGCAGGGGGGCAAGTCCCAGCGAGGGCTCATCCAGCAGCAGCATGCGCGGCCGGCTCATGAGCGCGCGGGCGATGGCCAGCATCTGCTGTTCGCCTCCCGATAGCGTGCCTCCGCGTTGATTTTTGCGCTCCTTCAAGCGTGGGAAAAGTTCGAACACGCGATGCAGATCATCATCGAAATGCCTGGCATCGGTCGTTGTCGCGCCCATCTGCAGATTCTCCATCACCGTCATGCGCGGAAAGATACGCCGCCCCTCCGGTGATTGCGCAATACCGCGCCTGACGATCGTGCTGGTGGACAGCTTGGTAAGCTCTTCTCCGTTATAGACGATCGACCCCTGACGTGCCCGCGGATTGCCGCAGATGGTCATCAACAGTGTCGATTTGCCGGCACCGTTGGCACCGATCAGCGTCACGATCTCACCCGCCTCCACCTCCAGATCCACGCCCTGCAGCGCATGAATCTGGCCGTAGTAGGTATGGACTCCTGAAATGGTTAGCAACATTGGCGGTTACCGTTAGCGACGATCGCTGCCAGCGATCATTCTGCGTCTCTTGCCAGATGGAGATCCGCGGCCACCTCCGGCGGCAGTTCTTCCGTCTCCTCCTCGCCCAGATAGGCGCGAATGACAGCGGGGTCGTTACGCACCTCGTCCGGCGTGCCATCGGAAATCTTGCATCCGTAGTCCAGCACGATAATGTGATCGGAGATCTCCATAACCACGTTCATATCGTGCTCGATGAGCAGCAGACCAATCCCATCGTCGTCCCTGATCGAGCGCAGCAGCTTGTTGAGATCAGCCGACTCACGCGGATTGAGCCCGGCGGCCGGCTCATCGAGGCACAGCAGTTTCGGCCGTGTGCACATCGCACGGGCTATTTCCAGACGTCGCTGATCGCCGTACGGTAGATTGCCTGCGTCCATATCAGCCTTGTCGACGAGATTGATGCGCTTCAGCCAGCTTGCCGCGAACTCGACGGCACTCTTTTCCGCCTTTCGGTAGTGCGAGAGCCCGAGCAGGCCGCCTATGGTGTAGTAGGAGTCGAGCATCAGCCGATTGTGCTGGGCGACAATGAGGTTCTCCAGAACCGTCATCTGCGAAAAGAGACGGATATTCTGGAACGTCCGTGCCACACCGACGCGGGCGATGCGAAACCCCTCCATGCGCTCCAGGTAACGTTTTCTGCCGCCATCGCGCAGGGTCAATCGCCCCTCGGTAGGGCGGTAGAAACCCGTCAGGCAATTGAACACCGTGGTCTTGCCGGCGCCGTTGGGGCCAATGATGGCGGTGATCTCCGAGTGCTGGGCGTCGAACGACAGATCATCGATGGCCACCAGACCACCAAAACGCATCGTCAGGTGCTCAACGGTAAGCAGCGGCTCACGTTCGCCGGTACTCATGCCTTCTCCTCCGCCTTCTTGGGAGGTGCGGGACCGTGCAACAGCAGAGTCGGATCGCGGTACGCCAACAGACCGCGCGGGCGCCAGGTCATGATCAGCACCATCGCCCCGCCGAATATCAACATGCGGAACTGCGCGAACTCACGCCCAAACTCCGGCAGCAGAATCAGTGCCAGGGCCGCGAGCACCACACCGATCTGACTGCCCATGCCTCCCAGGACCACAATGGCGAGGATGACCGCGGATTCGATGAAGGTGAAGCTCTCCGGGCTGATGAAACCTTGGCGCGTGGCGAAGAACGAACCCGCAAACCCACCAAACATGGCGCCGATGGCAAAGGCGGTCAGTTTGGTATTGGTTGGGTTGATACCCAGCGAGCGGCAGGCGATCTCATCCTCGCGCAACGCCTCCCAGGCACGGCCGATGGGTAGCTTGCGGATGCGCAGGGTAAAGAAATTGGTGATCAGCGCCAGCATCAGAATCAGATAGTAGAGGAAGACGACGCGATGCAGGCCGGCATACTCCAGGCCAAAAAACTCGTGGAAGGCCACCTCGCCCTCACCCGGAAAGCGGGTAAATTCGAGGCCGAAGAATGAGGGGCGCTCGATTCCGGAGATACCATCCGGACCATTGGTTAGGGGATACCAGTTGAGCAGAATGACGCGAATGATTTCACCGAAACCGAGAGTGACGATCGCCAGGTAATCGCCGCGCAGTCGCAACACCGGGAAACCAAGTACAATGCCGAAGAAGGTGGCAAAGATCCCGGCCAGTGGCAAACAGACCCAGAACGACCAGTCGAAGTGGGTCGCCAGCAGAGCGTAGCTATAGGCGCCAACCGCGTAGAAGGCGACGTAACCCAGATCAAGCAGCCCGGCGAGCCCGACAACGATATTGAGCCCCCAGCCCAGCATCACGTAAATCATCACCGTGGTGGCGACATCGATCACATAACGATTGGAGAGCGGTGTCAGTGGCAATAGAAACGCAAAGGCAAGTGCAGCAACCACGATCCAGCTGATATAAGGATGGAGCGCGCGCCCCGCCTTGGACATCAGCCCATCGCCCTGCGCCACCGGCGTCTTGATACCCCGGTAGAAACCGATCAGCAGGCGCCCGACAAAGACGAAGGCGACTCCATAGGCAACCCAGTCAAACCGGGTGACGACATCCAGACCTCCGGTGACATCGACGGTTTGGAAGCCGACCATCGGCAAGGCGAGGGCGAATGCCACCACGGCCGCCAGTACGGCCTCTTTGAACAGCCGCGGAAAATCGATCGTGCGCGAGACAGGATTGATAGCGGCCATGACCTATACCTTCTCCACTTCCGGCCGACCCAGTAGTCCCGTGGGCCTGAATATCAATACCAGCACCAGGATCGAGAAGGCGGCAACATCCTTGTACTCGGTGGTGAAGTAGCCGGACCAGAAGGCCTCTACCAGTCCCAGTATCAGACCACCCAGCATCGCGCCCGGCAGCGAACCTATGCCGCCCAGCACCGCGGCGGTGAACGCTTTCATGCCGGCGAGAAAACCGATGAAGAAGTCGACCACGCCGTAGTAGAGCGTCACCATGACACCGGCCACCGCCGCCAGTGATGCACCCATGACGAAGGTGAGCGATATCGTGCGATCGACGTCGATCCCCAGCAATCCGGCCATCTTCTGATCCTGCTCGCAGGCGCGCTGCGCCCGTCCCAACGAGGTTCGCGCGATCAGCAACGCAAACCCGGTCATCAGGACCAAGGTCAGGATCCAAATGAAGATCTGGATATAGCTGAGCTGAACCACGAAATCGTTTTGCTCAAAAACACTGAAACCACCTTGAATGATGGGCTGCAGAGGACGCACCCGGGCGCCCTGCAGCAGCTGGACATAGTTCTGCAGAAAAATAGACATGCCGATAGCCGAGATCAGCGGCGCCAGTCGCGGTGCACCGCGCAAGGGGCGATAGGCGACACGCTCCAGCGTCCAGCCATAGCACGCGGTAAAAAACATCGCGACGATAAGCACGATCACCAGCGCCAAAGGCACGAAGGTGATCCCCGCCGCACCGAGAATGGTAAAGACGATGATCGAGAGGAAGGCGGCAATCATGTAGATCTCGCCATGGGCGAAATTGATCATACCGATGATGCCGTACACCATCGTGTAACCGATGGCGATCAGACCGTAGATCATACCCAGGGTCAAACCATTGATGAGCTGCTGCAGAAAATAGGCCACGACTAGTACCTCGGCGAGCGCAGCAGCCAGCGCGTTGAACCGGCTTCCGAACAGTAGAGCTGAACTGGTGGCGTGACGTTTATTGCAATGGTTATTCTAGTGACCGGCAGAAACATACCGGCTCCTTTCTGGACCATCCCTCATCGAGACCTTATGCGGCGGAACAGGCGATTTTGCTGCCCACCCTCTCATTGTTTGTTCTTCGTTACGTTGCGGCCGGGCGGCCACGAATGGGGAAAAGAATCTACCTCCAAGGCGACCCATTGACAAGTATTTCGATGGAAATCGAGCGATATCAGCAGAATCCATCGAAAACCTCGTTTTACGCGGAGTTTATCCGCAAAATCCTCTGCAAAAGCGAGTTACCGCCATATTAATTTCTAATTAACGCAGTCTCTGTCAGACCACCGATCACCCTCAGGCAGCCGCGCCGTCCTGACGCCCGCAACGACGGTTGGCGGGCAACGCCATCTCGATCTTGCGCGGTGGGTCGAGCCGCAACCCGTTCATCAGGCGAATGAAGGACTCACGTGTCTGGCCAACCAGGCGGGGATTGGTGGTGCGCTGTTCGCCGATGGTGCTCACCTGGCGTCCATCATAATCATGCGCAGGATAGACCAGGGTTTCATCCGGCAGTATCAAAAGCTTTTGGGTGATGCTGTCGTATAGACACCCAGGATCACCCTCTTGAAAATCGGTTCTGCCGCACGCACCGATCAATAGCGCATCGCCGGTAAAAACCCTGTCGCCCCACAGGAAACTGAGGCATCCTGCAGTGTGGCCGGGGGTGGCCAACACCCGCAGCGTTTCATCACCGAACTGAATCTGATCGCCGTCGGCAAGCAGGCGGTTGGCACATGTAACACCAGCCCTGGCGCTCATCGCTGTGCGGGCACCGGTACGGGTCTGCAGCTGCGCAGCGCCTGTTACGTGGTCGGCATGGATATGGGTTTCCAGTATCCATTCAAGCCGCAACCGATGTGTTTCAAGCAAGTGCAGATCCCTTTCAACCTGCTCGCGCACCGAATCGATAAGTAGCGCGGCGCGTGTGCCGGCATCAACCAGAACATAGGTAAAGGTGGAACTCTCGGGATCGAATCGCTGAAAGAAATTCTGCATGAAGGCTGTCGGCCTCGGACACGGCCGGGGATGGGCTCCCATCCCCGGCGCTTAAAGGTCCGTTAAGCTCGTTCGGTTCGGTGGGAGGCGATGATGGCGGCCATTTTGTCTTTGCAGTGCAGTTTCTCTTTCTTGAGGCGGGCCAGTGTGAAGTCGTCCAAGGGCAGGGTGCCTATTTCCGCCTCGCGAACCTTGTCCTTGAGCTGGTGGTGCAGGTCGTGCAGCTTGCGAAAATTGATATCCGAGTCGAGAAGTTCCTCGACAATCTCCTGATCGTATTCGAACATCGCTACCTCCTGTGGGTAAAAGGCAAATCGATCTGGTAGGCGATTGGTTAGGACTGCCTGACCTTCCTCTCCAGCACCCCGGGCAGACAGCGTGTCAACGTTGGCCTCTGATCGGCCACGCAAAAAAGATGGCTGTGCAAGCGGTTGGAGAGCGTTGGTTTGCGGCGTAAGGTCCCACACTCCAAACCCTAGACCAATTCACCGCCCCGGGCAATGGGCGGAGCACCGCTGCCGGCTCATTCGAGTACATTCTGCATTAATGGTGATTTTCCATGGGTTCGAGGTTATCCGCACCCGGCGCGCCCACATCGCCAACAATCAAGCACTTAGTGCAGACGATGACATCAACTGAGGTTCTCGCCGGCCGTTCAGGTTATTGCATCGCAACATCAGCAGCGAGGAGCGCCGCGGAAGCAATCCACTTCAAGGTCTGCCGGCATTTCCCCTCGTTGGCGGTCTCCGGCGCCGCAGCGGGACGGTCCTTGCAACGCACCTCACGGCGGAAAGGATTCCACGACTGCAGCCAGAGTCGCGTCGACATACGACCTGCGGCAACCGATAATGCCGGCCTTATTTGTCGGTGATCTGGCAACCCCATGCTGTTACGTATCTTCTCCATCGTTTTCCCCATCTTCGCTATTGTTGCAGCGGGATACCTCTATGCCCGTCTGAAGAAGCCGGATATCACCTTCGCCAACCAACTCAACATGGACGTCTTTATTCCCGCGCTGCTGTTCAGTGTCCTTTCCTCCAAGAGTTTCGATATTGCCGCCTACCAGCAAATTGCGCTGGCCGCACTCGTGATCATTATCGGATCCGGATTGCTGGCACTACCGATAGCCAAACTGGCCAAGGTGCCGGTCAAGACCTTCGTACCGCCAATGATGTTCACCAATTCAGGAAACATGGGTCTGCCTCTGGCCGTCTTCGCCTTCGGCGAGCAGGCGCTACCCGCTGCGGTAGTGCTGTTCATCGTCGAGAACGGACTGCACTTCACGCTCGGTACCTACATCATGGATCACCGCGCGCACTGGCTCGACGTGTTGCGCATTCCCATGGTGGTGGCTACGCTGGCCGGCATCGCCTTCAGCCTCAGCGGCTGGGCGCTGCCGCAGCCGGTCAACGTGACCATCGAAATGCTGGGCCAGGTTTCCATCCCGTTGCTGCTGTTCTCGCTGGGTGTGCGGCTGATCAATGTGGACATCAAAGATTGGCGTATCGGCCTTTTGGGCGCTGTTGTCTGCCCCGTCTCCGGCCTCGTTATCGCCTGGCTGCTGCTGCAATTCATGGATCTGCCGCCGCTCCAGGCGAGCCTGCTGCTGATCTTCGGAGCGCTGCCGCCGGCGGTACTCAACTTCATCGTCGCCGAGAAGTACCGTCAGGAACCCTCGCGGGTGGCCTCCATTGTCATGCTGGGCAACCTGACAAGCTTTATCAGCATTCCCATCGTGCTTGCCTTCGCGCTCCGCTAAACGGTACCGCCGGTAGCGCTTTTCAACCCACCGCCAGCCAGTCGAGACGGACGAGCTAAACCATGACCATCGCCCAAGACTATCTCGCCCTCGTCGACGCCATTGCAGGCGCGACGGCTCTGCCACGGATTCGCCAGGTGTGGATGCCCCCGCAGCGCAGCGAACCCGCGAAGAGCGCCGAGTTCGGCGCTGTGATACTCGACGACGGCAGTGTCGGGCTGATGTTCGTGCTGCTCGAAGACACCCTGGCACAGATTGCGGCACGCTTCGATCCCGAGGCGCTGCGGGGCGCCGATGTCGTGGAACTGGCGGCAGGATTCACCGACGCCGATCCCGCCCGCAGGGCGTTGGCGCTGGCGGCGATCAACGCCATCGGCCAGCATGTGCTGAGGCTTGCGCGGTGCCCCCTCGACTACCACACCAACTCCATCGCCGATATAGATCCTCAACCTGGCGACCACATCGGCATGGTGGGCTATTTCCCGCCGCTGGTGGAGCGCCTGCGCGCACAGGGGATTCCGCTGACCGTCATCGAACTCAAAGCCGAGTTGGTGCAACGGGAGGGGGCATTCGAGGTCACCCTTGATCCCGATGCGCTGAACCGATGCAACAAGATTCTTTGCACCAGCACCGTCCTCCTCAACGACTCCATCGATCGCATGCTGGAGCACTCCAGGCACGCCGAGCGGCTTGCCATCATCGGGCCCAGCGCCGGCTTTCTTCCCGATCCTCTGTTTGCCCGCGGTGTCCATACCGTCGGTGGCAACCAGGTCGTCGACGTGGAACAGTTTCTCGCGCGTTGCAGCCGTGAGGAGAAGTGGGGACCGAGTTCACGCAAATACTGTCTGCATCACACGGACTATCCCGGTTATCGTAAATTGCTGACCCAGATCCTCTAGCTTTCGCAATCCTCACGCCCCCGCCGCAATCTGCCACACTAGGTGGAGAAGAGGAGGCCACGATGCCACTGGCCGACGAGGCGCACCCGGCTCCCGGGACAGGCAGGCAACGCACGACGCTGCAGACCTTGTTGGTACTGATCATCCTGATCGGTGCGGGGTGCGCAGTGCCGGGTCAGCAATCCTCCGATGCAACGCTTACGCCCGACCTTCCCCCGGTACGATTGCAGCCGGTGGTGACCAAACTGCCGGAGATCACCTCCATCGCGCACGCAAACGATGGCAGCGGACGGCTGTTTCTTGCGACCCAACGCGGTCAGGTACTGGAGATACGCGACGGTGCGCTGCAGCGCGTCCCCCTGCTCGACCTGGGCGCTGCGGTGCGCTGCTGCGGCGAACAGGGATTGCTGGGACTGGCGTTCGATCCCCATTTCCCGCGGAACAGACTGTTCTATGTCAGCTACATCGATCAGGAGGGGGCAAGTCTGATTGCGCGCTATCGTGCCGCAGAACCTGGCCAACCCATCGCTGCGGGGAGTGGTGAAACCGTGTTGCGCGTCATGCAACCGACACCGATACACAACGGCGGCGCCATCACCTTCGGTCCCGATCAACGGCTCTATATCGCCTTGGGGGATGGCGGACACTTTGGCAGCAATGCCGACAATTCGGGCGATGATCCGCGCCACCATGCCCAAAGCCTCACAACGCTCCTCGGCAAGATACTGCGCATCGATGTCGGCGCAGACCTCCCGTATCGTGTCCCCGACGACAACCCGTTCATCGGGATCGCCCAGGCCCGGCCCGAGATCTGGGCTTACGGACTGCGCAATCCCTGGCGCATGAGCTTCGACCGCAAGAGCGGCGATCTCTTCATTGCCGATGTCGGCCCGTCGCACTGGGAGGAGATCAACTGGATACCCCGCGGCATTTCGGGCAACAACTTCGGCTGGAGCGACCTGCTCGGTCCCGACTGCTTCAGCATCTTTCCCTGCGACGCCAAAACCTACACACCACCCATCCTGATCTACGATCACCGTTCCGGCTGCGCGGTGATCGGCGGCTATCGCTATCGCGGTGCGGCCATCAAAGCACTGCGCGGGATTTACCTGTTCGGAGATTTCTGCACCGGAGCGGTGTGGGGCGGTCGGCAGCAATCTGACGGGCGCTGGACGCAACAGCACCTGCTCTCGAGCAAGCTGCATATCAGTACGTTCGGCGAAGACGAGGCCGGAGAGATCTATCTGGTGGACTACAGTACCGAGGAGGGTACGCTCTACAGGCTGGTCGCCGACGCACCGCCGCCGCGCTAACTCCCTCGCTCTAGGGTAAGCCCAGCGCCAGTCGGGCGGGATCGAGCAAGCGATCCAGCGTGGCGGCATCGAGATCGGTCATTTCACCCGCCACCTCGCGCACCGTACGTCCCTCGCGCCACGCCCTTTTGGCGATCACCGCGGCCTTTTCGTAGCCGATCACCGGATTGAGCGCCGTGGCCAGAATCGGATTATGCGCCAAGGGTTCGGTCAAAGCCGTCGGGTTGACGGTAAATCCGGTGACCGCCCTGTCGGCCAGCGCGCTACTCGCGTTGGCCAGCAACTCGATCGACTGCAGCAGGTTGTAGGCCACCAGCGGCAGCATCACGTTGAGCTGGAAGTTGCCGGACTGGCCGGCAATGGTGATGGTCGCGTCGTTGCCGATCACCTGGGCGGTCACCATGGCCACCGCTTCGGGGATCACTGGATTGACCTTGGCGGGCATGATGCTCGATCCCGGCTGCAGGGCCGGCAGAGTGATCTCGCCCAGTCCGGCCCCCGGCCCCGAGTTCATCCAGCGCAGATCGTTGGCGATCTTCATCAGGCTGACAGCCACGGTCTTGAGCTGGCCGCTCATCTCAACCACGGCATCCACCGTCGCCTGCGCCTCGAAATGATCGCTCGCCTCGGCGAATGCGAAACCGGTCCACTCGCGAAGCAATGCCGTGACCTCGCGCCCCAGCTGCGGATGGGCGTTGAGCCCGGTGCCCACCGCGGTGCCGCCCAAGGCGAGGCGCCGCAGCCGCTCCAGGCCGCCCTCGACCCGTGCCCGGCCGTTGGCGATCTGCGTCGCCCAGGCGCCAATCTCCTGCCCAAGCGTAATCGGTACCGCATCCATCAGATGGGTGCGGCCGGTCTTGACGACACCCTGCAACGTCTCCCCACGCCGGCGCAAGGTCGATTCCAGATGCTGCAGCGCGGGCAACAGGGCCTGGTAAATGCGCAGCACCGCCGCAACATGCAGCGCGCTGGGAATTACATCATTGGAGGATTGCCCGAGGTTGACGTGATCGTTGGGATGCACGCTGCGCTTGAGACGCCGCGCCGCCAGCGTGGCGATCACCTCGTTGGCGTTCATGTTGGTACTGGTGCCCGACCCGGTCTGGAACAGGTCCACCGGGAACTGTTTATCGTGACGCCCGCGCGCCACCTCGCGCGCCGCCTTTTCGATGGCGCGGGCGAGGTCGCTGTCGAGCAGCCCCAACTCGCCGTTGATACGCGCGCAGGCCGCCTTGATGAGCGCCAACGCGGCGATGAAGTGGCCAGGCAGTCGCAGATCGCTGAGGGTGAAATTGTCCACGGCGCGCTGGGTGCTGGCGCCGTAAAGCGCATTGGCCGGCACCTCAACCTCGCCCATACTGTCGTGTTCGGTTCGCAGTTCCACCATTTTTTTCCTTCCTGGGTGAACTCGTCGGGAGCCCGCACCCTCTACAATTGTAGAAAACATCCCATACCTTGGAGCATCCCCATGACAAAGGACAGTTTGAACTGTCGCCGGACACTGCAGGTCGGAGACCAACGCTATCACTACTTCAGTCTGCCGGTCGCGGCCGAATCGCTCGGCGCCATCGACCGCCTGCCATTCTCGCTGAAGATTCTGCTGGAAAACCTGCTGCGCCACGAGGATGGACAGGGCGTGACCACCGCTGACATCCACGCGATCGCCGACTGGCTGCACGAGTGCCGTTCCGAACGCGAGATCGCCTATCACCCGGCGCGGGTGCTGATGCAGGACTTCACCGGCGTCCCCGCCGTGGTCGATCTGGCGGCGATGCGCGACGCCATGGTGCACGCGGGGGGCGATCCCGTGAAGATCAATCCGCTCACGCCGGTTGACCTGGTCATCGATCACTCGGTGATGGTGGACAAGTTTGGCAGCGCCGATGCCTTCGACATCAACGTCAAGCTGGAAATGAGCCGCAACCGCGAGCGCTACGCCTTTCTGCGCTGGGGCCAGCAGTCCTTCGACAATTTCCGTGTCGTGCCACCCGGCACCGGAATCTGCCATCAGGTCAACCTGGAACACCTTGCTCAGGTGGTGTGGACCGACGATGGGCAAACGCCGCTCGCCTACCCTGACACCCTGGTAGGCACCGACAGCCACACCACCATGATCAACGGCCTGGCGGTGCTGGGCTGGGGGGTGGGCGGCATCGAGGCCGAGGCAGCGATGCTGGGCCAACCGGTGAGCATGCTGATCCCGGAGGTGGTGGGATTCAAACTCGCGGGCCGCCTCAGGGAGGGGGCGACCGCCACCGATCTGGTGCTGACCGTCACGCAGATGCTGCGCGCCCAGGGTGTCGTCAATAAATTTGTCGAGTTTTTCGGTGACGGACTTGGCGAACTTACCCTGCCCGACCGGGCCACACTCGCCAACATGGCGCCGGAGTATGGCGCGACCTGCGGCCTCTTCCCCATCGACGAAGAGACGCTACGTTTCCTGCGTTTCACTGGCCGGGACGAGGCACGCTGCGCGCTGGTGGAGGCCTACGCAAAGGCCCAGGGCATGTGGCGCGAAAGCGATAGCCCCGACCCGGCGTATTCCTCGGTGCTGGAACTCGACCTGAGCACGGTGGAACCGAGTCTGGCGGGACCGACGCGTCCCCAGGATCGCATTCCGCTGTCGCAGGCCGCCAGCGCTTTCAGCCAGCACCTTGCGGGCCTGATCGCCGCAAGTGGAGGAGAAGCCGATCCCCGGGTCCCGGTATCCGGTACCGACCACTCACTGACCCATGGCGACATCGTCATCGCCGCCATCACCAGTTGCACCAACACCTCCAACCCGGCGGTAATGCTGGCCGCGGGCCTGCTGGCGCGCAACGCCGTCGCACGGGGACTCAAGGTCAAACCTTGGGTCAAGACCTCGCTGGCACCCGGCTCGCAGGTGGTCTCCGATTACCTGGCTGCCGCCGGGCTGCAGGGCGATCTGGATACGCTGGGATTCAATCTGGTGGGCTACGGCTGCACCACCTGCATCGGTAACTCCGGTCCGCTGGCCGAACCCATCGCCCAGGCGATCGAACAGGGCGATCTGGTGGCCTGCGCGGTGCTCTCCGGCAACCGCAACTTCGAGGGGCGCATCAATCCGCACGTGCGCGCCAACTACCTCGCCTCGCCACCCCTGGTGGTGGCCTACGCCCTGGCGGGCAATCTCAAGGTGGATCTTTACAGCGATCCGCTGGGGGTGGACACCAAAGGAGAGCCGGTCTATCTCAAGGAGATCTGGCCGAGCAATGACGAGATCCGTCAGGTGATCGAGACCTCGATCACGCCGGTCATGTACCGGGATCGCTACGCCGAGGTCTTTACCGGCCCGCCCGCCTGGCAGGCGGTAGAGATCGGTGAGGGGCTGACCTATAGCTGGGATGGCGCCAGCACCTACATCCGCAAACCGCCCTACTTCGAGGCGCTGACACCGGAACCACCGGCACTGACCGACATCGCCGGTGCGAGGGCTTTAGCGCTTCTTGGCGACTCGGTCACCACCGACCACATCTCCCCCGCGGGCAACATTGGTACTGACAGCGCCGCCGGTCGGTACCTGATCGAGCAAGGCGTAGCGCCGGGTGATTTCAACTCCTACGGCTCGCGGCGCGGCAACCATGAGGTGATGATGCGCGGCACCTTCGCCAACATCCGCCTGCGCAACGAGATGGCGCCCGGCACCACGGGGGGCGTTACCCGCCATCAGCCCAGCGGCGAACAGACCAGCATCTATGACGCGGCCATGCGCTATGCCAACGAGGAGACCCCACTGGTGGTCATTGCCGGTAAAGAGTACGGTACCGGGTCCAGCCGTGACTGGGCCGCCAAGGGAATACGCCTGCTCGGCGTGCGGGCGGTGATCGCCGAAAGCTTCGAGCGCATCCACCGCTCCAACCTGGTGGGCATGGGCGTGCTGCCGTTGCAGTTTGCGCCCGGTGATGACCGCAAGTCCCTGGCGCTGGACGGTACGGAGTGCTTCGACCTCACGGGCGTGAGCGACGGCATCACACCCGGCATGGCCGTGCCGTTGACCATCACCCGCGGCGACGGGAGCAGCAGCACCGCTACCTTGCGGTGCAGGATCGATACCGTGGATGAGGTGGAATATTATCGGCACGGCGGCATCCTGCATTACGTACTGCGCCGCCTGTTGCAGGCGTGACAGCATGCCATGGCGCCATAATACGCGCCAAAGAGTGAACCCATGGTCAGGTCTGAAGAGAGCTCAAGGATGAAGACTCGACTTACCGGTGTCGAAGAGACATTGCTGCTGCCCCTCTGGGCCCGGGCCAGGGAGACCCAACGGCACGATCCCATCATCGAGGATTCCAAAGCAGTCGAACTGCTGCGTCGCATTGACTACGACTTCGCGCGCTTCGATCACGACTGGAAATCGCAAGTTGCGGTGGCGGTGCGTACTCGCCTCCTCGATGACGCGGTACGGGATTTCCTCGGCAGGAATCCGCACGCCCTGGTCGTCAATCTCGGATCCGGACTCGACAGCCGCTTCCACCGCCTCGACAACGAAACGGTGCAGTGGTACGAGCTGGATCTCCCCGAGGTCATCGCCTGGCGCCGTCAATACTTCAAGGAACACGCTCGCTACCGCTTCATTTCCGCCTCGGTCATGGACACCAGCTGGTTCAAAGCGATTGACCGCGGTGACCGCCCAGTTTTGTTGATCGCCGAAGGACTGCTGATGTACTTCGCCCGCCACGAAGTGCGTAGCCTCCTGCGCCATCTGGTCAACGCCTTTCCCGGCGCCGAGATGCTGCTGGAGGTGCTTGCCTTCGGTGCCATAGGCATGACCCATTACCACGACACACTGTGGCGCTTCGACGCCAAACTCAAGTGGTCGCTGGCGGACAGCCATGAACTCGAACACTGGGACCGGCGCATCAAACTGCTCAATGAATGGTGCGTGCTCGATCACCATGCCGAGCGCTGGGGCTGGCTCGGTCTGGTTGCGCACAACCCCTGGTTCCGGGTGCTCTACGGGGAGCGGATCGCGCACCTGCGCTTTACGACACACCATCCGTGATCCGCCATCGATCCGGCTATCCCAAAGCACGCTGGACCCGGCACCCACCCAGATCGGGCGCCACCGGCCTCTGATCCCGCGCACCCGACAACATCAAGATCCCGATGTGCAGCGCGCAAAACAAAAACCGGCAGATACTCAGCCGGTTTTACCTTGGTCAACCTGCAAATCTGCCCGTTACTGATTCTTGAGTCGGGCGTACAAAGAACGGTCGAAGATCTGCGTCTTGTTGAAAATATCCTGCTTCTCGCCGATGGCAAAATAGACCGGAAAGAGTGAATTCTCTTCGTAAGTGAGCCGCTCTTCGACGCGCTCGAAAAGCCGTTGCAACGAAGCCACCGTCTGTGGCCGCCACCTGGCTTCTTTCTCGCCGATCTCGGCAACCAGTTTTAGCTCGGTCACAATGCCGTGCAGGTCGGCCTGGCAGCGCTGTATATTGCCCGAGTACTCGGGCAGATGCTGTTTCAGCTCGGGATAGAAATCGCGGTTTTCGGTCGCCAGATGACGGGCCAGGAATGCCTGGAATCGAACCAGCTCTTTCTTTGCGACCTCAAAGCGTTTTTCCCTGGCCGCGGCCAGTATGTTGCTCATCACCTGGCGCAACTGGCCATGCTCGCGGGAGAGCTTCGCGACAATATCGGTGTCGGCCTCAATCTCGGGCAGTTTTTGAGGAATCGCAGGTCCCGGCGCCGTCGCCTTACGCGACATACCTAATTTCGATGTAATCGCTGCAAATGCGGAACGTAAACTCATCGACTTCCCCAGATATCCAATCTCAAAACGGATCCATTATGTGCAAGTGCAGGCGCTCATGATGCCTACTCGGTCACGTACGGTATTCTATTCAGATCCCTTGCTATCGGCCGGCTAACCTTGTCACTGTAATCGCTGCAGGATATATCTCACTGTCGGCATCTGCAAATAGTCCTTTAAGCATCGAGGGGCATCATGAAAACCATGCGTTGGAAACTGCCGCCACGCAGCCATCCCACCCTCTCTTCTAGCCGCATCCCCTGCGGTAGGTGGGGGTGATGGAGCGGTTTTCGGCGCCTTTTACCCGTCGCGCCTCACCGGCGTGCGATGTGACGTATTCACTGGCTGCTGGATGGGAGCATTGGTTAGCGTGCGGCACTCGTTGGGGTAGCGTATTTGCGTTCACGATTTGATCCCCGTGGATCTGCCGGTCGAGGCGCACGAAGGGTATGCGATCGCGCAACAATGTAACGGCGCTGCCGACTTGATCAGGCGGTAGCGCCAGGGAGAAAACTGTACCAGACTGCTGCGGGGATTGGGAATGAACCGATATGTCGATCACGGCGACTTAGTGGGCATCGTTGTGCCAAACGGAGTCCGATTCATGTGCGATACCAGAGCGTGACTGTCACATCCTAGGTGGAAAATGATGCACGAGTCCAAAGCCTATTCAAACGCCCGTCCGGCACGCGCCGCCCCCGCCACGATGTGCCGCACGAAAACGGCAGCCAACGTTTGGTTCATCGCCACTCTGCTGCTGTTTTGCACCGTCGACATCTACGCTTGCAATGCGCAGGGACAAAACTGCATGCCGTCGCCGTTGCGCATCGCCTATGTCTGGGCTAACGACCCACTGGCACGCGACTACCTGCCTGCCATTGCCTACAGTCGGAATGACGGGCCGATCGCCATCCACCGGGTGCGCAAGGGTTTCTACAACGTCACGCTCGGTGCCATTGCCGCCTACGGCGGACACGCACAGGTCACGGCGTATGGCGGCAACGCGCATTGCCAGGCGGCGAGTTGGCGGCGCGGGATCGTGAACATTGCGTGCTACGGTCCCGACGGAACGCCAATCGACACACGCTATTCGCTGCTCTTTCACAATGGAAGTGGCCAGGACTATCTGTTGGCTGATAACCCCACTTCAAGCAATTACGAGCCCGCTGTCATCTTCGCGAATCGAGGGCGCACCGCCGCGCATCCGCACATCGCCCGCACCGGCCCAGGCGCATACCGGGTAAACCTCGACGGCGCTGCCAATCGAGGCGGTAATATTCAGATCACCGCTTACGGGGACGAAGCCGTCTACTGCAATGTCCGACGCTGGAGAGATCGTGATGTTGAGGTGCGCTGTTTCGCGATTGCCAGTCGCAAGCCCACGGACGCCCGATTCACACTGCTCTTTACCCGCGACACCACCGACGCCACCTACGTGTGGGCGGACAAACCCGACCTATCGCGATACCGTGCGGACACGCGTTTTACCAACTCAAAGCGTGACATCGTGATTACGCGAAAATCGACGGGGCTCTACGCCATCCGGCTCGGCGAGCCTGTTCGACGCGGCGGCGGCAACGCACAAGTGACCGCTTACGGCAGCGATGCCCATTGTACTCTGCCAAGTTGGAGCAGAGACAGCGTCCTTGTCGCCTGCTTCCGGGGAAACGAACCTCAGGATACGCGCTTCAGCCTGCTGTTTACCCATGCACCCCTTGACGCCGCCCGTGGCAGCCACCAGCGGCAACCCGAAGCGACACCGGCCTGCGCCGGATTGACCAAGGTAATCGAGTACCAGCGTGTCGGCGGTATTGCGGGGTTCTCAACCAGGCTCGAAGTGTTCGACGACGGCTGCTACGCGCTGGGCGAACGAATCGAGCACCGGGTAGGTCGTCTGAGTGGAGTGCAACTCGAAAACGTCAATGCCTGGAGAAAGCGCTGGCGAAGTTTTGCGTGGCAACAACGCTCTCCCGCGGGTATTGCGGACGGTATGTTCGTGCGTCTTTCGTTCACCGGAAGTGGAGACGAACCTGCCAATCCAGAGGCCCAACGCGCTATTCAGGAATGGATTCAGCAGTTGATTGGCAGGCGGCCTCCAAGATAGTGCGGCTAAGACGCAACGTTGCACCAGTCGCGCCGCAAGTATCGCTGCAGGGGAACTCTCGTCGATTGGGCCTCTCGGTCCGCCCAACAGTGGCTCTACCCTCGCAGACCACCCGGCCCATTATGAATACGCATGCAAGCGTTTTGCGCTTGCCTCCCAAAGGGAGGCAGCGTAAGTACCGGCTGTCTTTTTTCAACACGCCATGTGCTGGAAAGATCCCCATAGCAACCGGTCAGCACTCAATGATGTTGACCGGTACTTCGATGACGTTAACCGCAAGGCCGCCCCGCGCAGTCTCTTTGTACTTGGTCTTCATATCGGCACCGGTGTCGCGCATGGTCTTGATGACCTTGTCGAGCGAGACGAAGTGCGTCCCGTCACCACGCAGCGCCATGCGCGCGGCGTTGATCGCCTTGACCGCGGCCATGGCGTTGCGCTCGATGCACGGCACCTGAACCAACCCCCCCACCGGATCGCAGGTCAATCCCAGATTGTGCTCCATGCCGATCTCGGCGGCGTTTTCTACCTGTTCTGGAGTACCGCCCAGCACCTCGGTCAGCGCGCCCGCAGCCATCGAGCAGGCGGAACCCACTTCGCCCTGGCAGCCGACTTCGGCGCCCGAGATGGAGGCATTCTCCTTGTAGAGGATGCCGATAGCGCCGGCCGTCAGCAGAAAACGGACCACTCCATCCTCGTTGGCCCCTTTGCAGAACCGGGCGTAGTAGTGCAGCACCGCGGGGACGATCCCTGCCGCGCCGTTGGTGGGGGCGGTCACCACACGACCACCGGCGGCATTTTCCTCATTGACCGCCAACGCGTAGAGATCGACCCAGTCCAGTACCGTCAGCGGATCCTGCAATCCCTCTTCAGGGTGGCTACAGAGTTTGCGGTACAGGCTTGCCGCTCGACGGCGCACCTTCATGCCGCCGGGCAGGATTCCCTCCTCCTTGCAGCCGCGCTCCACACAGGACTGCATTACCCGCCAGATCTTCAGCAGTCGCTCGTGGATCTCGCTTTCCGAATGCCATACCTGCTCGTTCGCCAGCATCAAGTCGCTGATTCGAACGCTTTGTTTCCGACACAGCGCCAACAGCTCTGTGGCGCTCTTGAAGGGATGGGGAAGTAACGTATCGTCGGCGCGTAACTGGCCTTCTGCGGCGGCATCCTCCTCGACCACGAAACCACCACCCACCGAGTAGTAACCACGGGTGTAGAGCTTTGCCCCCGTTGTGTCAACGGCTAGAAAACGCATACCGTTGGGGTGATCGGGCAGACTCTTGCGCCGGTGGAGGATTAAATCCTCGGACTCATCAAAGGCCACCTCATGTTTCCCCAGCAGCCGTAGAGCACCCTGCCGGCGGATGCCGGCGAGACGCCCATCCACCCCATCGGGATCGACCTGATCGGGCGTCTCCCCTTCCAGACCCATCAAAATCGCCTTATCGCTTCCGTGCCCCTTACCCGTGGCACCCAACGAACCGAACAGCTCTACCCGAAGTTGGGCAACACGTGACAGCAGGCCAGCCTCGTTCAAACCCACGGCAAACCGCCGGGCTGCGATCATCGGACCGACGGTGTGCGAACTGGATGGGCCAATACCGATCTTGAACAGGTCGAAAACGCTGATGGCCATGATCTATCCGTGAGGCGCCAACGACGGCGACTCAGATAGCGTAGTTGAGTACTGCGTAAAAGTGGCAGGCAGTGCCAGTGATCACGAACAGATGCCAGACGAAATGGAAATAGCGGATCCTTTCCACGGCGAAAAAGACCACGCCAAGCGTGTAGGCTATGCCGCCCATCAACAGCCAGAAGAGCCCCCACTTCGGCACATGTGTCCAGGCAGGTTCAGCGGCGATCAGAATCAGCCATCCCATGGCCAAATAGATCCACGTGGAGATTTTGCCGGCTGCGTGCGCCCCGATAATCGCCTTGACGGTGATACCCGCGACGGCCAGGCCCCAGACCAGACCGAACAGCGTCCAGCCCCAGGCGCCGCGCAACGGTCCCAGCAAAAACGGCGTATAGGTCCCCGCAATCAGCAGATAGATCGCCCCGTGATCGAGGAACTGGAAGAGGCGCTTGGCACGACCCTGAGGGATGGCATGAAACAGCATGGATGACGCATACAGCAGCACCATGCTCGTGGCAAAGACCGCGGCCCCCGCGATACCTGCGGCATCACCGCCCCTTACCGCAGCGATCATCAGGAACGGAACCGCCACGATCGCAGCCACCATCCCCGCGCCATGGCTGACGCTGTTGGCGATCTCTTCGCCCAGGGATTGGGGGCGGTTTTCAATGGTGCAGGTTGACGCCAAGGTGGGTGGGTCCTGTTGTCCGGTCGTGGGAGTGGATACGTACTGGTAGCGCTACTTTATCACCCTATGCGTGGGGAGGTCTCATGCGAATTGGATTATTGGTTGACTCACAGGCCAAACACTGTGGCGCGGCTTCGCCGTGGTGAATTGAATGCGAGGATTCCGTCCCCGCAGCCGGACTGCACCGTATACCGGGATACGCAGCGCCGTGACCCCGGAAGAAATTCGCCTAGAACGGCGGTGAGGTCTTCGTAACAGTTCACCCTCATGCACTGCACTCCAGGAGGAAAACAATCAGCTCCTTTGGTCCGTGCACGCCGTAGGCGAGTGTCTGTTCGATATCCGCAGTTTTCGAGGGTCCGGAGATCAGCAACGCATTGGTGGGCAGGCTGCTCGCCCAATTCTCCTCCGTCATGATTTCGGCGAGCGTATTGAACAGACGATCCGCCGCCAACACCGCGATGTGAACGGGCGGCACCAGCGACATCAACCGTGGCTCCTGAATAGTCGGCCACAGCACCAGAGTGCCGGTTTCGGCAATGCCCGCATGTGCGCTGGTGAGCGCGGCCGCGACATCATTGAACAGCGCAGGTTTGAAGGCCTCGATGGATTCCGCATAACGAATCCGCTCCGGCAGTAACTCACCGACCTTGTCCAGGGCCTGGCCGATCGGTGTTTCCGATGCATACATCATGTTGCGTATCGAACGCCCGGCCAGCAATGCACAGAGCTCCGTGATCCAATGCGCGGTGGTAGTGCGATGCACCTCGGCGTGTACCGCAGTCAACAGCGTAGTGAAACGCTCAATCCTCTCCTCGTACGCCCACTGCTTTAGCGGCAACCTCGTCGCCACTCGCACCGCGCTGTCGGTCATGCGCCCGGGGCTGCGCAGGCGGCCAAGGATGTTGTCGCGCGCGATGTCACTCACCGGCGATCCCCTTTTCCCGTGCCAGTTGATGCAGCGTCTTCGACGCCAGTTGCGGCTTGCTGCGCACCGAGGTCCACTCCTTGAGTGCACCGACGTTGGGTAAAAACCCCCCCAACCTGGCGCCCCATCCCGTAAAGAACCGGTACCCGCCCGGCCGGGAATGCAGCGCAGCCCAGCCTTGCCAGATCAACGCCTCCAGGCCTTTGCGTCGTGCACCGCTGCCACGCACCGCGCCGACGCCAGACGGCCGATTGACCGCCTCCCGGCGCAGACGGACCAGAATCTGCGGGATGGGAATGCGCACCGGACACACCTCGGCGCACGCGCCGCACAGCGATGATGCGGTGGCGAGCTCACCCGCCTGTTCGATGCCGTCGATTTGCGGGGTGAGGATCTTGCCGATGGGTCCCGGGTAGACTGCGTCGTAGGCATGGCCCCCGATGCGCGTGTAAACCGGGCAGTGGTTCATGCAGGCACCGCAACGGATGCACTGCAGAGTCTGACGCAACTGCTCATCGGCGTACATACGCGAGCGGCCGTTATCGAGCAACACCAGGTGTATCTCCTCGGGGCCATCGCGTTCACCGGTTTTGCGCGGCGAGGTGATCATGTTGAAGTAGGTCGTTATCGGCTGCCCGGTCGCGGAACGGGTCAATAGACTCAGCAGGGGCGGGACATCATCGAGCCGCTCCACCACCTTCTCGATACCCATTACCGCGATATGCACCGGCGGCACCGTGGTACACATGCGGCCGTTGCCTTCGTTCTCCACCAGGCACAGCGTGCCGGTCTCGGCCACTGCGAAATTGACACCCGACATGCCGATGTCGGCGGACATAAAGGCTTCGCGCAACTTCTGGCGCGCCATGGCGGTCAGTTCGTCCACGTCCTCCGTGTAGCGTCCCTGCGCCACCTCGCGCTCGAAGAGGTGCGCGATCTGATCCTTGTTCTTGTGGATGGCGGGCATGATGATATGCGAGGGCATCTCATGATCGAGCTGGATGATGTACTCGCCCAGATCGGACTCCAGGCAATCGATGCCGTGCCCGGCCATGAATCGATTGAGATGCATCTCCTCGGAGACCATCGATTTGCCCTTGATGATGCGCCGGGCATCGCGGCGTTGCGCGATCTGCAAAACGATTTCATTGGCCTGCCGCGTGGTCTCCGCCCAGTGCACCTGAATGCCGTTGGTGCTGCAGTTTGCTTCCAGTTTTTCCAGAAGCTCCGGCAGTTTCGCCAGGGCGTTGCGGCGTATGCTTGCGCCGAGGTCGCGCAACGATTCCAGCTCTTCGGTGTCCGCAAACGCGGAGCGACGCTTGGACATCAGACCGTCCATCGCGCGCCGGAAGTTGGCGCGCAGCTGGCTGTCGTTCAGTGCCGCGTGGGAACGCGCCTGGAAATCAGTCCCGGTCACCGGTCCGCTCCAGGAGAAAACTGGCGATATGTTGACCCCGCACATCTTTACCCTGGAATTCCAGGGCGCCCGTGATATTCATCAAGCAGCCGCAATCGCCGCCCAGAACGCGTTCAGCGCCGGTGGCGCAGATATCGGCTGTTTTGTCGTTGACCATGGCGGCCGAGATCTCGGGGTGTTTGACCGCAAAGGTACCGCCGAAGCCGCAGCACTCACGCTCGCGCTGCAGTTCCACCAGCTGCACGTTGTGCAGTTGGCCGAGCAATGTCTTGGCCTCCTGTGCAACGCCCATCTCGCGCCACGCCGAACAGGAGGTGTGCAGAGTCACACGCACGGGATCGCCGGTATCCTTGAGTTCAACACCGAGGACGTTGGCCAGAAACTCCGTCAACTCATAGGTACGCTCAGCGATTGCTAGGGCACGCGCGAAATCAGCCTCGCCAGCGAACAGTTCAGGGTAGTGCTGGCGCATCATCCCCGCGCACGAAGCAGAGGGCACTACGATGGGAATCTCTTCCGCGAAGCAAGCCAACTGGCGGCGCGCCACGGACAGCGCCTCGGCGTGATAACCCGAATTGAAGGCCGGCTGCCCGCAACAGGTTTGATCCTGCGGAAATATCACCGCAACACCTGCTCGCTCCAGCAACTGCATGCCAGCCATACCGGCCTCCGGATAGAAGAGGTCGATCAGGCAGGTGCCGAAGAAGTAGACCGACTCGGGTTTGGGTGGATAAGCGCGAGATTTTTCCATGGCTTTCAGCTCATTCCGGGTTCGGCGAATTCCCTGCACGGTGGATCGAAGGCACCACGACACCCATTTAGGCATAAGGATAGGTGGTTTGAATCGCCTTTACAGGGCGCCTCTTCATCCTGGCATTGGATGCAGCGGCATGCATGTATTGGTTGACCTGCAGAAGGCGACGCTGAAAGCCGACTCCGGGATAGTCTGCAATTTCGTCGAACTGCTGGCGACCAATCCGCAACAGCGGGGTAAGAACTACCGTATCGCCCCACTGGTGACGCGAGGGTTCCAGGAGACGATGTCCCACCTGTTCAGCCTGTACGCAAAGAATCAGCCCGTGGAGTGCCAGGTTTTCAAGGAACGCTCTGCCGCGCTTGAATGGTCGCGTGAAAAGAAACCGTGCCAGGCCAATCCTGTAGCATGAGACACAAAGGCGGGCCCTGCGGCCCGCCTTCGCTACACGTAAAACTGTGCTCGGATATCACGAAGCCGTCACCACAGCACCCACGCTGCCTGCCACCGGTTTTTTCAATCCGCCACCGGTGCCGGTACCCGAGATCGCGGCAGCCGTGAATTCCGGATAGGCCTCCAGGCCGCACTCGGAGATATCCACGCCTTCGTACTCCTCCTCCTCACTGACCCGAATACCCATAGTCACCTTGAGAATCATCCACACCACGAGGCTGCAGCCGAAGACAAAGCCGAAAATGGCGCCGATACCTGCCAATTGACCGGCAAAGCTCGCTTCGTCGTTGGAGAGCAGCACCGCCATCACCCCCCAGATACCAACCACACCGTGAACCGAAATGGCACCGACCGGATCGTCAATCCGCAGCTTGTCGAGAGCGACAATGGAGAACACCACCAGCGCGCCGCCGATAACGCCGATCAGCGTAGCGAGCAACGGCGAGGGGGTGTTGGGTGCCGCGGTGATCGCCACCAGACCCGCAAGCGCACCGTTGAGAGCCATGGTGAGATCGGCCTTGCCGAACAGGAAGCGTGCCGTCACCAGTGCCGCGAGCAAACCACCCGCCGCCGCAGTATTGGTGTTGACAAAGACCGCAGCGACGGCATCGGCCGCACCTTTGGAGTCCATCGCCAATTCTGAGCCGCCGTTGAAGCCGAACCACCCCAGCCACAGGATCAAGGTACCGAGCGCGGCCAGCGGCAGGTTGCAACCGGGAATCGCGCGCACCTCCCCTTGCGGACCGTACTTGCCCTTGCGCGCACCAAGCAGCAGAACGCCTGCCAACGCGGCGGATGCGCCCGCCAGGTGGACGATGCCGGAGCCGGCATAGTCGCTATAACCCAGTTCGGAGAGGAATCCGCCACCCCAGCTCCAGTGACCCTGCACCGGGTAGATGAAACCGGTCATCACCACCGCGAATGCCAGAAACGCCCAGAGCTTCATGCGTTCGGCCACCGCGCCGGAGACGATCGACATGGCGGTTGCGACAAAAACCACCTGGAAGAAGAAGTCAGACATCAGGGCGTGGTGCGGACCATCGTCGCCCATATAAGAGGTTCCATCAGGGCCGGCAATACCGGCAAGAAGCGTTCCGCCGCCGATGAAACCGTTGCCCTCCCCATACATCAGGTTGTAACCAATGATGAGATACATGATGCAGGCCAACGAGTAGAGCGCCACGTTCTTGGTCAGAATCTCGGCAGTGTTCTTGGCGCGCACCAGGCCCGCCTCCAGCATAGCGAACCCGGCTGCCATCCACATCACCAATGCACCGGCCAATACAAACCAGAGCGTGTTCAGTACGTACTTGAGTTCGGGTATTGCTTCCATCGTAAAAACCTCCGCGTCGGGTTATAGGGCTTCGGGGCCGGACTCGCCGGTACGGATACGGATCACCTGCTCCAGTGAGGAGACAAAGATCTTGCCGTCACCGATCTTTCCGGTATTGGCCGCCTTGGCGATCTCCTCCAGAACCTGATCGAGCATGTCGGCGGCCACAGCCACCTCCAACTTCACCTTCGGCAGAAAATCCACTACGTATTCGGCGCCACGATAGAGCTCGGTGTGACCCTTCTGGCGACCGAACCCCTTCACCTCCGTGACTGTGATACCGCGCACGCCGATCTCCGACAGCGCCTCGCGCACATCGTCCAGCTTGAACGGTTTGATGATTGCAGTTACCAGCTTCATCGTCTTGCCTCTCCAGGAATTGAGGAATCTGCGCTGTGGTTTGCATAGTGCATGCCACATATTTTTTCTAGAACCTATCTCAGAATCCCCCGCGAGCTGTGCCGGTCGCTCGTGGTTTCAGCGCCAGGCGCGGCGAGCGTGGTTGGGTCATTCCCAATGAGCGAGCCGCAACACCGCGCTGGAGCCACGAGCGCCCGGCCCTTCGGGTTGGCCCCAGAGGTGCGCTGGCGGTGTTCTCGACTTGCCAATAGCGTTGCTATTGGCTGCGCCTTCGGGCCTACCCAGCGCACCTCTGGGGCTCAACACAGCACGCGGGGGATTCTGAGATAGGTTCTAATTATTTTCATGATGTTACAGTTCGATTACCGTACCACCCCCGACCAGATGCACCAGATTCGACGAGCAAAGGCCCACCCTGCACCAACATGGTGCGGCATTGCGGATCGATTCAGGATTGAGTTCGGGTAAGGGGGTTACGCGGTATTGATGGGCAACACAGTCAGGTGTGCGCCTTCGAAATCGTAACCGGCGCCGGTATCGATGAAGTAGACATTCCCAACCTGTTTGGGCGCATCAAAAACGGTGTGTCCGCAGTAGACGCGGTAGACGCCCTCCACGGGTGTCGTGCAGACCTCCTGGGCACGGCCGCGGCTCCACAGCGCATACTCAAATACGGCCTGATCACCATCCTGCAGGCGGGTTGCAAACTGGGACCACGACATATTGCACGGGATATCAGCGTGGACGATCCCCACCAGACCCTGGGGGGTCTCCACCTCCAGGAGCATGGGCAATTCGGCGAAGGTCTCCATAAAGCGCCACTTGGTCGCCTCATCCACCTCCAGCCACCAGTCACCCCCGTTGACCGCCACCCACCAGGACAACTCGTCGACATTACCCGGTGCGGATTGAACGAAATTGTCGTGATTACCGCGGCAGGTGTGGAACCAGGGCTTGGCGAGCCACTCCAGTGCCGCCAGAGAGTCGCTGCCGCGATCCACCAGATCGCCGACACAGAAAAGGCGGTCACGATCAGTATCAAAATCCAGCCGTTCCAATTCCGCCTCCAGCAGATGGAATTCGCCGTGGATATCGCCGGATACGAAATCGCGACCCAGCTGGTTTTGGGAGAAACGTTTAATCACGTCTACCGCGGCTTCCTGTCATTGCACGCTGATGTTAATTTCACCAATAAAAGCAGAGTGTTATGTCCGACCGCAGGGCACGCTCCGCCTCCGGGCGAGCGACAGAGGTGGAGATTATAGCGGCCCCGATGGCTGAATGGGCACTGTTGCCGATCAATCGTAGACCGAATTGCGCCCAGTATTGCGGAATCCAAGGTCCCTTGTCTTGCCAGGAGTTCGGGCATACACAACAGACATTCAACTATCCTTGACCGGGATTCCACCCCGAGCGTCGAAGCCGATGCCTGAAGAAAGCAACCCACTGCAGCAAGCCGCCGCGCTGATCTGCGCTGCGACTCGTATAACGGTCCTCACCGGCGCGGGCATCTCGGCTGAGAGTGGTGTACCCACCTTTCGCGATGCCCAAACCGGTCTTTGGGCCACTTATGATCCTCTGCAGCTTGCCACGCCCGAGGCGTTCGCAGCCGATCCGGAACGGGTGTGGCAATGGTACGCATGGCGGCGCGAACTGATTGCGGCAGCGCAGCCCAATCCTGGCCACACCGCCCTGGCGGCAATGGAGCAACACTGCAGCAATTTTCACTTGATAACACAGAACGTTGACGGACTGCACCAAGGCGCGGGAAGTCACAATATCATCGAACTCCACGGCAACATCCATCGCACCCGCTGCGCGGACAAGGCCCATCCAGCCGTTCCGAATCCTGACGACACCCGCATCCCTCCACGCTGTCCACAATGTGACGCACCGCTGCGGCCGGACGTGGTCTGGTTCGGCGAACACCTGCCGGCTGCGGCGCTGGAGCGGGCGTTCGACGCGGCAAAGCGCTGCGACCTCTTCCTCTGCATCGGCACCTCGAGTTTGGTCTATCCAGCGGCTGGGTTACCCTACGCCGCACTCGAAGCCGGCGCCATGCTGATCGAGATCAACCCCAGCGAAACCCCACTCAGCCACAATGCGCACCTACACTTACGCGGTCCCGCTGGAGAAATTCTGCCGCGGCTGATCGCGGCTCCAAGACCAACGTCTGAGGCTTCGAGGAACTAGCTCGATGAACTACCCGCATCACGATATCCGCGCCCTGCTCACCGTCATGGCACGGCTGCGCGACCCCAAAACCGGCTGTCCCTGGGACCGGGAGCAGGACTTCCGCTCCATCGCCCCCTACACCATAGAAGAGGCCTATGAAGTCGCTGATGCCATCGAGCGCGAGGCACCCGAGGACCTCAAAGAGGAACTGGGCGATCTGCTGCTGCAGGTGGTCTACCATGCGCGGATGGCCGAGGAGGCAAGCTGGTTCGAGTTCTCCGACGTGGTGCAGTCCATCGTCGACAAGATGATTCGCCGCCACCCCCACGTCTTTGGTGACGAGCAGATCGCCGATGCAGCCACCCAAACCGAGGCGTGGGAGCAACACAAGGCACGGGAAAAACCCGAGCGCGACAGTGTGCTCGACGGTGTGACTGCCGCACTCCCGGCCCTCACCCGCTCGGTGAAACTGCAGCGTCGCGCAGCCCGTGTCGGTTTCGATTGGCCGAGTCCGCATCCTGTGTTCGACAAAATCGCCGAGGAACTGGAGGAGGTGCGTCACGAACTGTCCGGGGACAACGATCTGGGGCGGATCACCGACGAGATGGGCGATCTGTTGTTCGCCTGCACCAACCTGTCGCGCCACCTGGGCGTCGATCCCGAAACGGCGCTGCGCTATGCCAACCGGAAGTTTGAACGCCGATTTCGCTTCATCGAGACGGATCTGCGTCAACAGGGGCGCGCGCCCGTCGATACACCCCTGGCTGAACTCGACGCGCTGTGGGAGGCCGCAAAGCGCGCGGATCGGCGGGCAAAATAGCGAGGCACACAGCCACCTTGTAACACTCTATTCGCTGAGGAGGCTGTGTTATGCTTTTCTCATACCATGAAGCTCAAGAATACAGCCTTCCTTCTGCACCCAACACCGCCCTTTGTACGGCGCCGGCCTGACACCAACCACGCCAGGCGGCCGTGCCATTGCAGCGACATACATCCGGTTCGTTTTCCGCTCAACCGTAGCGTAGGAATCCATTGATGGCCAACGATCTGACCGAAAGCGCACTGCATTACCACCGCTACCCGAAGCCCGGAAAACTCGAAATCTCGCCCACCAAGCCGCTGGCCAATCAGCGCGATCTGGCATTGGCCTACTCTCCAGGCGTGGCTGCCGCGTGCAACGCGATTGTCGATGACCCCGCCCAAGTGAGCGAGATGACGGCGCGCGGCAACCTGGTTGCCGTGGTCACCAATGGCACCGCAGTGCTGGGACTCGGGCCCATCGGTCCGCTGGCCGCCAAGCCGGTGATGGAAGGCAAGGCGGTGCTGTTCAAGAAATTCGCGCATATCGATGTCTTCGATATCGAGGTCAACGAGACCGATTCCGACCTGTTTGTCGATACCATCGCGCGTCTGGAACCCACGTTTGGCGCCATCAACCTGGAGGATATCAAGGCGCCGGAGTGTTTCGAGATCGAGCGCAAACTGCAGGCACGCGTCAACATCCCCGTGTTTCATGATGACCAGCATGGCACTGCCATCATCGTGGGCGCAGCGACCCTGAATGGGCTGCGCTTGCTGGAGAAAGAGATCTCCAGGGTGCGCCTGGTCGCCCTCGGCGCAGGTGCCGCCGGGATAGCCTGCCTCGAGCTGCTGGTGGACCTGGGCCTGCCGCGCGAGAATATCACCATCTGCGATCGCAAAGGCGTGGTTTACAAAGGTCGCGACACCTCGACGGACCCCACCAAGGTGCGCTTTGCTCAAGAGACCAGGATGCGCACCATCGCCGAAGCGATGAGCGGCGCCGATATCTTCCTCGGGCTCTCCGGTCCAGGCGTCATCACCAAAGAGATGGTCGCCACAATGGCCAAGCGGCCGCTCATACTGGCGCTGGCCAATCCGGTACCGGAGATCCTGCCCGAGGAGGTCAGGAAGGTTCGCCAGGATGCGATCATGGCAACCGGGCGCTCCGACTATCCCAATCAGGTGAACAACGTCCTCTGCTTCCCCTACATTTTCCGCGGCGCACTCGATGTGGGCGCCACGTGCGTCAACGGCGCGATGAAGATCGCAGCCGTGCATGCAATCGCCGACCTTGCAACGGTGGAGGCATCCGATGTGGTGGCCAGCGCCTACGGCGATCACGCGCTTACCTTTGGCCCGCACTACATCATCCCCAAGCCTTTCGATCCACGACTGATCGTCGAGGTGTCATCCGCGGTTGCCAAAGCCGCCATGGAGAGCGGCGTCGCAACGCGGCCCCTGCCCGATTTCGTCGCCTACCGCGAGAAGCTGCAGCAGTACGTCGTTCGCTCCGGACTGCTGATGAAACCGATTTTCGAAGCCGCCAAACTGGCACCCAAGCGCATCGTCTACGCCGAAGGTGAAGAGGAGCGCGTACTGCGCGCAGTGCAGGACATCGTCACGGAAGGACTGGCACGTCCGATCCTGATCGGTCGCCCCAACGTCATCACGCGGCGCATCCAGAAGCTCGGTCTGCGCATCCGCCAGGGCGAACACTTCGACGTAGTGAACCTGCTCACCAACCCCGAGTTCACGGAGTACTGGGAGCTCTACCATCAACTCATGGAACGTCAGGGCGTCTCCCCCGACTACGCACGCAAGATCGTGCGCACGCGCTCTACCGTCATGGGTGCATTGATGATCCGCCACGGCGAAGCGGATGCGATGATCTGCGGCGTCACCGGCCGCTACCACCGACACCTCAATCACATTATCAACGTGCTGGGGCGTCACCCGCACGCGCGCGTGGTCGCGGCGATGAATGTGCTGTTGATCAAACAGGGCGCTCTGTTCATCTGCGACACCCACGTCAATCCCGATCCGACCACCGAAGAGATCACCGAGATGACGCTGCTCGCCAGTGAGGCGGTACGGCGCTTCGGCATCGTACCCAAGGTGGCCCTGCTTTCGCACTCCAACTTTGGCAGCAGCAAAACCGCCTCTGCACTCAAGATGGCCGAGGCGCGTGTGATCATCAAACGACGTGCGCCCGATCTGGAAGTCGAGGGCGAGATGCACGCCGATACCGCGTTGTCCGAGAGAATCCGCAGCGCTATCTTTCCGAATTCCGAACTCTCCGGCGCAGCAAATCTGTTGATCATGCCCAACATGGATTCCGCCAACATCGCCTACAACCTGTTGAAAATTCTCGGCGATGCAGTGGTAATCGGTCCGCTACTGCTGGGCGCCGCGGCGCCCGCGCACGTCCTGACCACCTCCACTACCGTGCGACGTATCGTCAATATGAGCGCCCTGGCGGTCGTCGATGCTCAGACCCAGACAGCCGAGCTGGAAGCTACTGACATGAATCGACGCGTTGGATAATGTGATGGGTTTTGTTTGTCTATCAGATAGATACTGCTACACTGGCGCACAATAAAAGCATACAGGGCACTGACTCGCAGACTGGGCATGCGCCACACCATACTCGTACTCAACTCCAAGGGCGGTTGCGGCAAGACCACCATCGCAACCAATCTCGCGAGCTATTTCGCAGGCTTGGGGATGCAAACCGCAATGGTGGACTACGATCCGCAGGGTTCGAGTACCAAGTGGAATCGCATCCGCG